>CAZGYQ010000003.1:0-81149 GCA_964530695.1 uncultured Caulobacteraceae bacterium | reverse complement strand
GATGTACGCGCCCCCATCTGTCGTCGGCGCGCCGGCGGCGCGCGAGGCGGCCGATGCAAGTCCGGCAAGACGTGGACACACCGGGTGCGCCATCGACACGTGCGCGACGATGCCTTCGCCGAAGAAGCTCTTCTCGCGGGCAAAGGTGCGGTCGATGTACTGGTCGACGATGACGAAGGCTCCGGGCGGCAGGGCTTCCTTCAGGGAGCCGCACGCAGAAAGCGACAGAACATCGGTGACGCCTGCGCGTTTCAGCACGTCGATATTCGCGCGGTAGTTCACATGCGTCGGCGACAGTCTGTGCCCGCGACCGTGACGCGGCAAGAAGACGAGCCGTACGCCGTCGATCACGCCGTCGAACACCTGGTCGCTCGGCTCCCCCCAGGGCGACGCGATCGTGCGCCATTGGCCGGCGATGCCGGGAATGTCGTACAGACCCGAGCCGCCGATGACGCCCAGCACCCATTCACTCATCACGTCGTCCTTTCACGCATCGCCTTGCCCGAGCCGCCACCGCGTCCGTTCCGCCCATGATTCCGCAAGGCGCAGCGTGACGGCCACAAACGGCTGCTTCATCGCCTGATAGCCCCGCTCGCTGTCGAGGTATCGCGCAAGGCCGAGCTTCAACGCGCCATACTGGTCGCGCACGAGGTCGTCGGCGCGCAGGAAATCGCGCAGCAGCAGCGGCACGCGAGCGCCCGCGGTGTTCACTTCGCGCAAATGCAGGATGACGGCGCGCGCGTCCTTCGGGCCGCGAAACAGGAGGCGGTCCCAGCAGTCGGGATGGTCAGGGTAACCCGGACGCGGCGCCTCTCCGCGCCTGGACATGTCGACGACAAATCCCGCCGACTTCAGCGCCGCAATGGCGGACTGGGCGTCTTCGAGGTCGTAGGCGAGCGCCTGGATGTCGATCACATCCTTCGCCGCGAGGCCGGGCACTGCGGTCGACCCTATGTGATCGATATCGAGGACGCCGCCATCGAGAATGCCCCGAATTCGCTGGGCCCATTCGATGCCCTCATCCTCCCAACGCGGATCGTATTCGACCACGCGCGCCTTCATCTGCACACTCCGGAAAAGCAAAGGGCCGCCCCGAAATGGAGCGGCCCTCAAGGCTAGCACGGGCAGCGCCCAAGTCTCAGTGCTTCACATCTCTCCAGACCTGGCGGTACGCCGCATAGAGAAGGCCGGCGAGCAGCGTCAGATAGATGATCGCCATCATGCCGGTTTTCTTGCGCTCGATCTGCTTGGGCTCGGACGCCCAGGCGAGGAACGTGACGACGTCGCGGGCCATCTGGTCCGGCGTCGCGGCGGTGCCGTCGGCATAAGTGACGCGATCGGGCATCAGCTGCGGCGGCATCGAGATCCAGCCGCCGGCGAAGTAGGGATTGTAGCTGAGGTTCGTCGCCCCGCCCGGCGCGGTCTCGCCTTCGGGCGCGTCCGTGTAGCCGGTCAGGATCGCATGCACATAATTGGCGCCGTCGTGACGGGCCTTCGTGATGACCGACAGGTCCGGCGGCGCGGTGCCGTGGACGGCCTTCGCCTGATAGGGATTGGAATACGGGCTGACGAAACGGTCGGCGGGCCGGCCCTTGCGCGTCACTTCTTCACCCGTGGTCGGATCCACTTCGGTGATCTCGTACGATTCAGCGATCGCGCGCACGAAGGGGTTTTCCGGCGCAGGCACAATGCGGCCGCCGTGATGGGGCGGTCCGAGATGGACCTCTTCCCAGACGCCGGCGGCGCCGTTCCATTTGCCAGACGCGACGAACGGCCCGCCCTTCTCGCCGAGGTGGCGATAGGTCAGGTGGTCCATCGTGTGGCAGGCGGCGCAGACTTCCTTGTAGACCTGAAAGCCGCGCTGGACGGCGCCCTGATCGAACGTGCCAAACGGCCCGGCGAAAGACCAGTGTTCGGGATGCGGATGCCTGGCTTCCTGGGCGTTCGCCGCCATAGGCGCGAGCGCAACGAGCGCGGCGATGACAATTCCACGGACCATCGATCAGGCTCCCTGTTGCGTGGCCGCGGCGCGCTTGGCGCCGATCGCCTTCGCGATGGTTTCCGGCACGCGTCCCGGTGTTTCGCGCAGACCCAGGATCGGAAGGATCAGCAGGAAGAATGCAAAGTAGTAGAGCGTCAGCAGCTGCGAGAACTGCGTCACCTTGAACTGGAACGGCGTGACCACGGTCTTGGTGAGCGTGCCCGCTCCGTTCGTGGCGACAGCCCCGGCGAGTTGTTTGCCGAACGCTTTCTCCACAGCCTCAAGCGTGTGGCCTGTCGCGACCAGTTTCTGCTCGCCCGCCGCGCCCGCGACATACGAGCCGGAAACGCTGAACTCGCCGCCCTGCCAGACGACCTTGTCCGGCGACTGCGCGCCGCACCAGCCGAGCGCGAGGCAGACCAGCACGAAAACCAGGAAGAACCAGCGCGCCACCGGGCGGTAGCGCATCGAGCGCACCTTCGAGGTATCGAGCCATGGCAGCGCGACGAGCACCGCGATCGCGCCCACCATGAGGATCAGACCGCCGAGCTTCGCCGAGATTGGGCCGACCGCGAAATCGATCGCGCGCAGGATCGCGTAGAACGGCAGCAGGTACCATTCAGGAACGATGTGCGGCGGCGTCAGCAGCGGATTGGCCGGAATGTAGTTATCCGGGTGACCGAGCGCGTCGGGCAGGTAGAATACGAACGCCGCGAACATCAACATGAACACCGCCATCGCGAACAGATCCTTGATCGTCGCGTAGGGCGTGAACGGCACCGTGTCGGATTTGTCCTTCACCTCGATGCCGTCGGGGTTGTTCTGGCCTGTGACGTGCAGCGCCCAGACGTGCAGGATGACCACGCCGAAAATCACGAACGGCATCAGGTAGTGCAGCGAGAAGAAGCGGTTGAGCGTCGGGTTGTCGATCGCAAACCCGCCCATCAGCCATTCCTTCACCGGCGGGCCGACGATGGGAATGGCGGAGAAGAAGTTGGTGATGACGGTGGCGCCCCAGAAGCTCATCTGGCCCCATGGCAGCACGTAGCCGAGGAAGGCGGTCGCCATCATCAGCAGGTAGATCACCACGCCGAGAATCCAGAGCACTTCGCGAGGGGCCTTGTAGGACCCGTAGTAGAGGCCGCGAAACATGTGGATGTAGACGGCCAGGAAGAACATCGAAGCGCCCGTGGCGTGGATGTTCTGGATCAGCCAGCCGAACGGCACGTCCCGCTTCAGCCGCTGGATCGAGCTGAACGCCTCGGTGATCGACGGCGTGTAGTGCATGGCCAGCACGATGCCGGTGACGATCTGCGCGACGAGGCAGAGCATCAGGATGGCGCCGAACGTCCAGAAATAGTTCAAGTTCCGGGGCGTCGGATAATCCACGGCCGTGTCGTGGATCATCCTCATCAACGGAAGCCGCTGGTCGAGCCAGCGTTCGAATCCGCTCTTCGGTACGTAGGTGGACGGTCCGCTCATCCTGTCACCCGATCTTCACGACGGTGTCGCTGCTGTAAATGTATGGCGGTGCGATCAGGTTCAGCGGCGCCGGGCCGCTGCGGATGCGCGCCGCGGTGTCGTAGACCGAGCCGTGGCAGGCGCAGAGCCAGCCGCCGTACGATCCTCCGCCGAACGTGGGCACACAGCCGAAGTGCGTGCACGACGCTTCAACAATCAGGTACTGCGCCTTGCCGGGCTGACCGTTGGACTGGACGGTGCGCTGATCGTCGCTCTGCGGATCGCGCATCGGCGCCGCGTCGTCCTTCCTCGCCGCCGCGATTTCCGCGGCCGTGCGGTGGCGGATGAAGACAGGCTTCTTGCGCCAGAAGATCACCACCTGCTGGCCTTCCGGCACCTGGCCCAGATCGTATTCAGACGAGGCGAGCGCCAACGTGTCCGACGCCGGCGACATCTGGTCGATGAAGGGCCACACGAGGGCCGCCGCACCGACAGCGCCGACCGCGCCCGTGGCGATATAGATGAAGTCCCGGCGAGTGGGCTCGCTCTCTCCGCCGGCTCCATGATGGGCCTCTGAGGTTGGTACCGCGTGATCGGCCACCGACGACTCCCGAATCCTGACAACGCACTGAAACGTCTGGAATGGGCGCACCCGCCCCAAGCTGGCGGTTTTGCCCGGAAAGGCTGAATTGGGGAGACCTCGACCCAGCGGCGCGTCGCCGCAGGCGTTCGATGACCCCTCAACAAGTCGGAGCCCTTAACGTGCGTCTCGCTCTCTATCAACCGGACATGCCCCAGAATGTCGGGGCGGCGATTCGCATCGCTGCATGCTTCGCCAACCCCCTCGACATCATTGAACCGTGTGGTTTTGCGCTGACGGACAAGGCTTTGCGGCGGGCGGCGATGGACTACGCTGGTCTGGCACGGATCGAGAGGCACGACGGCTTCAACGGCTTTCTTGCGAGCGAGTCTCAAAACGGACGCCGACTCGTCTTGCTTGAGACGGACGGGGCCGTGCGACTCCATGACTTCGCCTTCGGAGCGTCCGACACGCTGATTCTCGGCCGGGAGAGCGCCGGCAGTCCGCCTGAGCTCTACGGCGCGGCGCATGCCGTCGTCCGAATCCCCCTGGCCGCCGGCGCCCGGTCGCTGAATGTGGCGGTCGCCGGCGCGGTGGCGCTGGCCGAAGCTATGCGCCAGACAGGCGCCTTCGCCAGCTTCTAGCCCATCCCCCTCAACCCAGACCTTGGGCCACGGCCTTCAGCCGCTCCACGATCGAGAGCTTGTCGTCGGGAAAATCAGCGTCGATCCACCACGCCTCGACCTCGCGCATCACCGCCCCCACCTTCGGGCCCGGTGGCACCCCTGCAGCGACGATCTCGTCGCCTGAAAGATCGAGGCGCGGGCGCACCCAGCCGCCGGCAAGCGCGAGCAGCGCGCGCCATTGCGGTCCTGTTCGCGCACCCGGGTCTTCGGCCCACGCGAGGCGCGCACGGTCCACGAACGCCTGCGCGCCGAGCAGGTAGAGCCCACGGCGCACTTCCCGCATCGACATGAACGAAACGATGCGCGGCGACTTGCCCAACGCCGCCACGAGACGCCCGCGCTCATCGTTGGAGGCTTTCATGTCGCGGGCAAGCGAACGCGCGCCCGCCTCATCGGCAAGCAGCGCGGCGATGCGCAAGAGACCTTCAGGCCGCAGGAGATATTCGTCGTCGATGGCGATCACGCGCTGCGTCCGCGACAGGTTTCGCGCCGCCGGCGCAGCGAGCGCGAGAATGCCCGCCTCGCTCATCGCCTGCAACGCCGGCGACGGGTCCGGCGCGGCGCAGAGCTTCTTGAACTCCTTCCAAACGCGTTCGGCGGAGAGCGTCTTCAGCCCGTCTTTCAGCGCAGCACACGCCGCAAGACCGCGCGCATCGAGCGCCCCGGCCCCGTACCAGGCGGAGAAACGGAAGAACCGCAAAATGCGCAGATAGTCCTCGCGCAGACGCGTTTCGGCGTCGCCGATGAAGATGATGCGGCCCGCCCTGGCATCCTCGACGCCGCCGCCGGTGAGATCGTGGATGGTTCCATCCGCATCGGCGTAAAGCGCGTTGAGGCGGAAGTCGCGCCGCTGCGCGTCCTCGTTCCAGTCTTCGGTGAACGCCACCGTCGCGCGACGACCATCGGTCGTCACATCGCGCCGCAGGGTCGTCACTTCGTAGGGTTTGTGATTGCAGATGACGGTGATGGTGCCGTGCTCGATGCCGGTCGGCACAGCGGCGAGTCCCGCCGCTTTCGCCGCTGCGATCACGGCGTCGGGAAGCAGCTGCGTGGCGATATCGATGTCGTCGACGGGCTGGCCGATCAGCGTGTTGCGCACGCACCCTCCGACGAAACGCGAGGCGCCCGGCCGTGCGGCGTCGAGCGCCGCGATCACCGCGTTCGTCTCCGGCGCGACGAGCCAGCTTGCGCCCCTGATCATGGTCATGGCCTGTTCCCGGTGGTGACGGCGACATCCGGCGCTCGCGAGAGTACATGCGGCTCAGTGAGCGCTGTGAGTGCAAATGTCTGGATGGCGAGCACGGCGCCGGTGAGGAAGAGGACCGTCACCGGCCAGGCGGCGCGATGTTCGATCTGTCGGCGCTTCTGGATCAGACGGTAGATCCAGTAGATCGCGAACGGCAGAACGAACGCCACGAACGGAACGAACAACCCACGCGGCATCAGACGTCGTCCTCGTAGAGCCGCTGATGCAGCGCCTTGATCATGCCCGCCGTGACGCCCCAGATATAGCGATCGTTCCACGGCATCGCATAATATTCGCGACGCACGCCCTTCCACTCGCCCGCATGCAACGCGTGATTGGCCGCGTCCATCAGAAACGAAACGGGCGTCTCGAACACGGCTTCGACTTCGCGTGGATCGGGCGCGAGTTCAAATCCCGGCTCCACCAGCGCGACCACGGGCACGATGCGATAGAACGTCCCGGTGCGGAATGCGCCGAAGCCGCCGAGGGGCGTGATGAAGTGCGGCGCCAGTCCTGTTTCCTCATGCGTTTCGCGCAGCGCGGCGGCAAGAAAGCCTTCGTCCTCCGTCTGCACCCGGCCGCCCGGAAACGCCACCTGCCCGGCATGGGTGGGCATGTCGTTGGTGCGCTGGGTGAGCAGGACGGAAAAGCCTTCCGGCCTGCGCACGATCGGCACCAGCACCGCCGCGGGCGTGAAGTCCGACGCCGGCTGGCCATCGTCCGCCCCGAGATTCACGTCGGTGCTGTCGCCGCCCTCTTCGAGCCTCGAAATGGGCGACAGGCGCGCGCGCAGGCGATCCTCGAAATCGGCGTCGAAGCTCATTGCAGGTGGGCGCCGACCGGACCGATGGGAAAGAACGCGCCGCCGCTCCAGACGCCGAGGCGCGGGCCTTCCGGCGTCGCTTCTTCTTCCGCCCAGTCGACCAGCTCATAGAACGGCGCCCGCAGCACCCGCGCCTCGAGCCGGCCGCGCACCAGGACATAGGGTCGAGGCTCGCCGTTCGTCGTCTCCACGCGGAGGGGATGGTCGGGGCCGACTGCGGCCACGTCGCCCATGTTGGTGGTGACGGCGATGGTCTGGTCCCGGCCGGCGCCCTCGCGGTCCACGCGCACGGCGAGGAACGGCGCGTCCTCGACCTTGACGGAAACCTTCTCCACCGGCGTGACCAGATAGGTGATCCCGTCTTCGTCCTTGCGCAGGATGGATGCGAAGAGCCGCACGAGGCTTTCCCGCGTCATCCGGACCCCTTCGTGGCGCCACGAGCCGTCGCGCAGGATCTCGATGAAGCTGTCGCCGCAGAACGGCGGGTTCCAGCGCTCCACCGGCGGCGGTCCCTTTGCGACGCCGCCCGAAGAGGCTTCGCGCTGAAGCGAGGCGATGAAATCGGCCACTGTCATGGGGGTGGTCATGACGGCGGACCCTGCCAGCGTCGGCCTCCGGGGGGAAGGCTCCCGAGAGAAAGCGCCGCACAGCGCACGCGCGGGCGCCCGCGGACTCGCTTCTTGAAAAACGACGCCGCGTCAGGTCGGTCAGCCATGGAAACGGATGCGCGGGCTCAACAGCGCGCGGGCGACGACCTCGCGGGACCGGGCGCACACAGGAGAGGACTGTTCGTCGCCACACCCCACAGGTGGGGCGTGGGGGCGCAGCGCAACGCCCGCCCGTCCGCGTGACGCGAGAGGAATGCAGAGGCCCGCTCACACAACAGGCCCGGCGCGCGCGACGCAGCAAAGAGGGACCGCCGGACGCCGGCGCCGCGCGAGATCATTTGACGGCAGGTGAGCCGCCACGCCCCCGGAGGGGCCACAGGCAGGGCCACAGGCGGCGCACCCGCTTCCGCAGCGCGGACCGGACGCGCCGGCGCCGCCCGCCAAAACAGGAGCCCTCCGACCGCCAGACCCAACACCACAAGAAACGCGAGCACATCTGCCTCCGTCGTAAACCTGCGGCGTTTGTTCCCTTTTTGTTCTTTTCGTTCAAGTTAACCTTCGGCAAGGCATTTTCCGATGAAGGCGGATTGCCGGGCTAACGGGTGCGAAGGAGCGGCAGTGGAACCAGATTTTCGCCCCGTTTGGCGAACGCTGTGCTCGACCTGACGTGATCATTTGCCGACGCCGATACGTGAAGACGATCGCCCGATACAAATCGCTCCCGAATTCCTCGCCAAACAATGGTTTTCTTAAACGCCCGCTTGGCGGACCTGTATCTGGCTAGCCGGCTGTCCGTCCGCCCAATACGATCGGGAGCCAGTTTGACCCTGACACCTACGGCAATGGGTTGCCCTAGACAGACACTCCCGCCGAATTTCTATCAGATTTGGCTATTTGCACCTAGTTGTGCCCCCGTCTGGCGAACGTTGTGCCGGGCCTGATGTGATCATTTGGCGGGATCAATACGTAGCTGCGATCACCCGATACAATCCGCAACCGACTTCCCATTTAGTTATCATATTTATAGGCCGCTCCGTCGGCGACATGGTAGAAACCGCGCGGAGCCGAAGTCTTCTTCATACGTTAAAATTACCTGTGAAAATCTTTTCCGCACAAACGTTTGGTTTAATGCTTGTTTTTATTGGTCTTTGTTCTTGTTTTTTGTAGGCCACAAGTATTTGAACTCCAGAGGCAGACGGAGGTGGGCTTGCGCTTCGCCGAGGACGGACTATTTCTGGTGGGGCGCTTCCCCTAGGAGAGATGGTCATGGAACAAAATGAGAAAGCAGAAGCATTCTCGATCTCGGTCGAGGGCGAAGGCGTTACGATCAAGAAGGATGTCGATCCGGCTCGCGCGCGCCAGGTGATCGATCTGTTAATGGGCGGCTCTCTGCCGTCTGGCCCATCAGCATCGCCAGCCGCACACGGGGCGACCGTTCAACCCGGGGCGGGCACCCAAACACCGAGCGCGCGGCAGATGGGGCGTATGTCTCTGCGAGAATTTATGAACGACTCGCAGGCGACCAGCTATCCGGAGAAAATCGTTGCCATCGGCACTTACCTGGATGTGCACGAGGGCCAGGATTCCTTCTCTCGCGACGACATCAAAACTCGGCTCGCGCAAGCTCGGGAGAAGGCGCCGGGCAATCTGCCGCGCGACTTCGGCGTCGTCTTGCGGAACGGCTGGGTGGATGAAGATCCGAAGAAGCCGGAAACGTTCTTCGTGACCAACACGGGGCGACAAGCGGTCGACCAGAAATTCTCGGGTGACGTTCGGCGTACACCGCCCGCCCGTCCCCGACGGACGACGAAGGGCGACGGTGACGAAGTTGCAGTGGGCGACGATGAATGAGCGCGCTGCGAGAGGTCTATCGCTCGCACAGGGAAACCGTTTCCGGTGACGTGCATTCACTAGAAGAACGCTGCCAGCTGCTTCGGACGCTGGCAGCTGTTCGACAGTCCGACGCTTATCGCTACCTGACCCCTGCGGAAGTCAGCGATCTGCTGCGCGATGAGGAAGGCGTTGACATCTCTCGCCAGCGCGCCGCGTCCGTTTTGGAACGTGAACGGGCCGCCGGGACGGTAGCCCGCAAGCGCGCAGGTGGGCGACTGCGCTATGCGGTGATGCAACCGGGTCTGACAGAGCTTGCAACAGGCACCCCGGCAAGCCGATTCGTTGATCCTGCCAACGCGCTAGACGAAATCCGCCGCCTTGAAGAGGCGCTGGACGGGCTAAGCGGTCCTGTGAGCGTTTGCGATCCATACCTCGAAAACAAGACCCTAGACTATCTTGCGCATCTGGCAGGCGCTTCCAACGTTCGATTTCTAACCGCCAATATTCTGGGCGACAGCAAACTGCGGCGTGATCTGGCAGCATTCCATAAGCAACACACGGTCCCATTGGACATCCGCGTCGCGCCCACGGGCATCCTGCACGACCGTTACATAATCTTCCCCACCGGCATGTGGATGTTAGGCACCAGCCTCAACGGCTTCGCCAAAAAGCAATCTCTGTTCGTTTCCCTCGGCGAAGATATCCGTAACGCTACGCTGAAGGCGTTTGAGGTGGCGTGGGCCAAAGCCAGCGCGTACCCCTAAAGTTGGACTGTCGGCGAAGATTGAGTTCGCGACCCCCAAGGGTAGGTTGACGCGCCAAACTCGAAATGACCACCCAGTGCGAACGCTCCGGGCCACCCGCCCAGTTGTCCCCCATTGCCTCCCGGCCCTAAATCCGCCCATCAGTTGGGCTGCTTCCCCATGAACACCGCGCGGGCATTAGAGCCCCGCGCCCAGAGCGAGATCCCATGACCGAGACCCCCGAACAGATGGTGGCGGAAGCCGAGCGCGCCGGCGCGCTGCTGGCCCGCGCCCGCGCCGAGATCGGCCGGACGATCTTCGGTCAGGAGCGGGTGATCGAGCTGGTGCTGGCGGGGGTGCTGGCGGGCGGCCACGTGCTGCTGGTCGGCGCGCCGGGTCTGGCCAAGACCAAGCTCGTCGCGGCGCTCGCCACGGTGCTCGGCCTCGACTGGGGCCGCGTGCAGTTCACGCCCGACCTCATGCCCGCCGACATCGTCGGCTCGGAAATCCTCGACCAGGACGAGGCGGGCCGCCGCAGCTTCCGCTTCGTGCCCGGCCCGATCTTCACGCGCCTGCTCATGGCCGACGAAATCAACCGCGCGAGCCCGCGCACGCAGTCGGCGCTGCTGCAGGCGATGCAGGAGCATCAGGTGACCGTCGCGGGCCAGGCGTACGCGCTGCCGGAGCCGTTCCACGTGCTCGCCACGCAGAACCCGATCGAGCACGAAGGCGCCTACCCGCTGCCCGAGGCGCAGCTCGACCGCTTCCTGCTGCAGGTGGACGTGCCCTACCCCGACGCCGAGACGGAGCGGCGCATCCTCGTGGAAACGACAGGCCTCGGCGAACAGACGCCGTCCGCCGTGCTCGATGCGTCTTCGCTCATCGCGCTGCAGCGCCTCGTGCGCCGGATGCCTGTCGGCGAGAAGGTGCTGGCGGCGATCCTCGAGCTTGTGCGCTCGGCGCGTCCGGGCGGCTCGCCCGATCCGCGCGTGAACAAGCATGTGGCGTGGGGCCCCGGCCCGCGCGCCGGACAAGCCCTGATGCTCGCCGTGCGTGCGCGCGCGTTGCTGCGCGGGCGTCTGGCGCCGGCGCTCGATGACGTGACGGCGCTCGCGCGGCCGGCGCTCGTACACCGCATGGCGCTCTCGTTCGGCGCGCGCGCCGACGGGCTCGATGTGGAAGGACTGGTCGACGATCTGGCGTCGAAAGCGGCGTGACGGTTCAAGCACCCGCAGCCGCGCGTCGCTTTCCTCCCCTGTGCGCAACGCGCACGGGGGAGGTGGCCGCGCAGCGGACGGAGGGGGCAGTCTGGCGCCGCCCCCTCCGACGGCCTTCGGCCGCCACCTCCCCCGTTCCGCTCCGCTTCACGGGGGAGGAAACATTTTTGCCAGAGCGCGTGGAATGACACCGCGCGTCGAAGCCGAAAATCTCGCGGGCTTCCTGCCGGGCGTGCTGCTGGAAGCGCGTCGCCTCGCGGCGGCGGCGCCCGGCGTGCACGGACGCAGGCGGGCTGGTCCCGGCGAGGCCTTCTGGCAGTTCCGCGACCACCGCCCCGAAGATGGCGCCAAGCTCGTCGACTGGCGCCGCTCCGCGCGCGGCGATCGCCTCTACGTGCGCGAGCGCGAGAAGGAAGCGGCGCAGACGGCGCTGTTCTGGATCGATCCCGACGCGGGCTTCGACTGGTCGTCCGGCGATTCCTCTGGGGGCGGCTGGCCGACGAAAAAGCGCCGCGCGCTGGCGGTCTGCCTGGCGCTCTCGATTTTGTTCACGCGCGGCGGCGAACGCGTCGGCGTGCTGGGCGGCACGCCGCCACGCACCGGCGCCCGCGCCATCGACCGGCTTGCCGAGGAACTTTCGCGTGCGCGCATTGCGCAGCCCCCCCCGCCCGCGACACGCTCCGCCGTGATCTACGCCAGCGACTTCTACGCCTCGCCGGATGTCTGGCAGGAACGCCTGCGCGTCGCGGCTGCGACCGGCGCGACGGGCGCGCTGCTGATGATCGCCGATCCGGCGGAAGAGGATTTTCCGTTCCGCGGCCGCACGCTGTTTGAAGAGCCGGGGGGTGCAAAGCGTCAGGCGCTGTTCGGCCGCGCCGAAGCTGCTCAGGCGGAGTACGCCACGCGACTGTCAGCTCACCGCGCCGCCATGCGTGAAGTCGCACAGGCGCATGGCTTCATCGCCCTGCTCCACCGCACCGACCGCAGCGCCGCGCCGACGCTGAGCATGCTGGTTTCAGCGCTTGGTGAACGGCGATGACGTTCGGCCCGTTCTTCTTCGCCGCGCCCGCTGCGCTCTTCGCCCTGCTGGCGTTGCCCGCGCTCTTCTTCCTCCTGCGCGCGACGCCGCCGGCGCCGCAGAAGGTGATGTTTCCGCCGCTGCGCATCCTGCTCGGCATCCGCACCGAAGAAGAAGCCAAACGCCGCGCGCCGCTGTGGCTCGTGCTGCTGCGCGCGTTCGCCGCCGCACTGGCGATCATCGGATTCGCCCGACCGTCGCTCGCGCCTGAAGCCGTCGCGGCGTCGATCGGCGCAGGTCCCACGTTGATCGTCATCGACGACGGCTGGCCGAGCGCGCCGTTCTGGCCCGCGGCGAAATCCGCCGCCGCAGCGGCGATCGCCGACGCCGAACGCGCGAAACAGTCGGTGGCGATCCTGCGCACCACGCCCGACCGCACGCCGCCGGGCGCCGTGGATCTCGTCGCGCCCGCCGACGCGCGCGCGCGTCTCTCCCGGCTCGATCCCTCGCCGTGGCGACCGGACCGGAAGGTCGCGCTGCAACGCCTTGATGCGACGCCGGGCAAGTTCGCGCGCGTCCTGTGGATTTCCGACGGCGTCAACGACGATGGCGCGCGCGCGTTTGCGGACGCACTCAGCGCGCGGGCGCCCGTGCTCGTGCGATCGCCGCCGCGCACCGCGCGCGCGGTGATCGCCGCATCGGCGAACGCCGAGGGCATCGACGCCAGCGTCAGGCGCACGCCGGGCTCCGGCGCTGCGGGCGCAATCGCCGCTGAAACACTCGAAGGCCGTGCGCTCGGCGCCGTCGAGTTCCGGTTCGCCGGCGCCGGCGGCGTCGCGTCCGCCAGCATCAAGCTGCCCCCGGAGATCGCCGCGCGCGCCGCCCGCGTGCGCATCGTCGGTGAAACGAGCGCCGGCGCCGTGCGACTCTTGCCGTCAGGTTCGGGCCGCGCGCTCGTCGGCCTCGCCACTGAGACCGCGCAGAGCCAGCCGCTCTTGTCGGAACTCCATTACGTCGAGCGCGCGATCGAGCCGTTCGCCTCGCCGCGCCGCGGCGGCGTGCGCCAGCTCATCGACCAGAAGGCGCAGGCGCTTGTGCTGCCCGACGCGAGCCGCCTCTCGCCGCCCGAACGCGATGCGCTGGAAAAATGGATCGAGGCGGGCGGACTGCTCGTGCGTTTCGCGGGCCCCCGCCTCGCCAACGACGCCGACGACCTGCTGCCGGTGCGTTTGCGGCCTGGATCGCGCACGCTTGGCGGCGCGCTCGCGTGGGAAAAGCCGCAGGCGCTGCAGGCGTTCGCGCCAGACAGTCCTTTCTTTGGCCTCACGCCGCCCCCGGATGTCGCCGTGCGCCGGCAGGTGCTGGCCGAGCCGGCGTCCGAGCGTGAAGCGCGCATCTGGGCGCGACTGGCCGATGGCGCGCCGGTGGTCACGGCGGCGCCGAAGGGCAAGGGCCTGATCGTGCTGTTCCATGTCACGGCCGGCCCCGAATGGTCGGATCTCGCGCTGTCGGGACTTTACGTCGAAATGCTGAAACGCACGCTCGCCTTCGCCGGGCGCGCCAACAACGCCGCGCAAGACACCGACGTCAGCGGGCCGTATCTGCCCGAGAGCCTTCTCGACGGGTTCGGCGCGGCGCGGGCGCCGGACGTGGACGCGCAGCCGATCCAGCCCCAGGCTTTCGCAAAGGCCGTCGCGTCGCCGGCGACGCCGCCCGGTCTCTATGCGCGCGCCGGCGGCGTGGCGGAGTCCATCGACACGATGCAGCCTGATGAAGCGTTCAACGCGCTGACGCTGCCGCCGGGCGTTGCGCGCGCCGGCCTCGACGCCGCGCGCACGCGGCCGATGGGCGGCGCGCTGCTGGCGTTTGCAATCCTCGTGCTCGCGATCGACCTTCTGGTGGCGCTCATGCTGGCGGGCAAACTGCCTGCGCCGCGCCGCGCGGCCTCTGCGGCGGCATTGCTGCTTGCATCCGCACTCAGTTTCAACGACGCGCACGCGCAACCGTCGCCCGATCCGGCGTCGGACATGTATCTCGCCTACATCGTCACCGGCGACGCGCGCTCGGACCGCACGACGAAAGCGGGGCTGGACGCCCTCGGCGAGGAGTTGCGCAATCGCACCGCCGTGGAGCCCGCCGGCACGCGCGGCGTCGATCCCGCGCGCGATGATCTCTCCCCCTATCCGCTGATCTACTGGCGCGCGCCGGACACGCCGACGCGCCTGTCCGACGCCGCGCTCGCCAATCTCGACCGCTACATGCGCCTCGGCGGCATGCTCTTCCTCGACACGCGCGACAGCGGGCGCGCGCCCGGGCCGCAGCGCCCGGCGGCGATCCTGCTGCAGGGTCTCGACGCGCCGCCGCTCGAACTCGTCGGCGGCGAGCACGTGATGACGAAGGCGTTCTACCTGCTGCGCAGTTTTCCGGGACGCTTCCCGAACGCACGCATCTACGCCGAGACGCCCGCATCCGCCGCCGCACGCGACGGCGTCGCCGCGCTGCTCGTGGGCGATGGCGACTGGGCGGCGGCGTGGGCGGGCGATGCCGGCGATGAGCGTCAGCGCGAACTCTCGCTGCGCTTTGGCATAAACCTCGCGATGGTCGCGCTCACCGGCAACTACAAGGCGGACCAGGTGCATATCCCCGCGCTACTTGACCGATTGGGGCGGCCAGAACTTCCCGTCGAGAAACCGAGACAATCCCCGCCTGACTGGACCAAGCCGGATGGGACTTACTGATGACAGCCGGCCGCATCGCCTTCGATCCGTCGTTGCCGTGGTTGTGGTTGGCGATCATCACCGCCGGCGCCACGCTCTTCTGGCTTGGGTACACGCTGCGCGGCGGCAAGGCGCCGGTCTCGCGCGCGCTCGGCCTTGCGCTCATCCTCGTCGGCATCGCGCAACCGATGTATGTGCGCGAAAAACGCGAGGCGGCGTCCGATATCGTGGCGCTGATCGTCGACCAGAGCGAAAGTCTTGCGCTCGCCGGACGCAGGGATGGCGCCCGCGCCGCCGGCGAGCGCCTCGCCAACCAACTCTCCCAGGATCAAGGCCTCGACGTGCGCGTGCGCGAGGTGCGCGGCGGCGCCGACGGCACGGCGCTCATCGGCGCGCTCGAGGAATCCCTTGCGGATGCGCCGCGGGACCGCATCGCCGGCGCGCTGCTCGTCACCGACGGCCAGATTTCCGACGTTCCCGAGGACATGCGGCGCCTGCGCAATCTCGGCCCGGTGCACGCCCTCATCGTCGGCGAACCCGGCCGCGGCGACCGCCGCCTGCACCTGCTTTCGGCGCCGCAATTCGGCATTGTCGGGGACCGCGCGACGATCGAGGCGCGCGTCGACGATCCGCAGAACGGCGCGGGCATTCCCGTCACGGTGAGCATCGACGGCCAGATCGTGCGGCGCACGACCGCGATCGCGGGGCGGCAGTTCAAGATCGACATCTCCCCGCCCAAGCGCGGCGCCAACATGGTGGTCATCGAGGCAGCGCCCGGGTCGAAGGAAATCACGCTCGCCAACAACCGTGCGGCGTTCGAACTTATGGGTGTGCGCGACCGTCTGCGGGTGCTGCTCGTCACCGGCGAGCCGCATGCGGGCGCACGCGTGTGGCGCAACCTGCTGAAATCCGATCCGAGCGTGGACCTCGTCCACTTCACCATTCTGCGACCGCCGGAAAAGCAGGATCTCACGCCGCTCGAGGAACTCGCGCTCATCGCCTTTCCGACGCGCGAGCTGTTTGTCGACAAGCTCGACCAGTTCGATCTCATCATCTTCGACCGCTATCGCCGTCGCGCCATCCTGCCGCCGGCTTATTTCGAGAACATCGCACAACGCGTGGAGGCCGGTGGGGCGCTGCTCGTCGTCGCCGGTCCGTCAGACGCGGGATACGACAGCGTGTTCCAGACGCCGCTCGCGGCGATCCTGCCCTCGCAGCCGACGGGACAGATCATCGACCAGACTTACCGTCCCGCGATGACGGCGCTCGGCCAGCGCCACCCGGTGACGCGCGGCCTGCCCGATCCGCAGAACTGGGGCCGCTGGACACGCCAGATCGACGCGCGCGCAGCAGCCGGCCAGGTCGTGCTTTCAGGCGTCGGCGCCCGGCCCCTGCTGGTGCTGGGGCGCGCCGGCCAGGGGCGCGTCGCGCAGCTCTGGTCGGACCAGGCGTGGCTCTGGTCGCGCGGCTATGACGGCGGCGGGCCGCATGGCGAACTGCTGCGACGCCTCGCGCACTGGCTGATGCAGGAGCCGGAACTCGAAGACGAGCGTCTGACGCTGCGGGCAACGCCCGATGGCGTCACGGCGGAACGCGCAACGCTCGGCGCGGCGCCGGCGACGGTCGAGATCATCAACCCGAAGGGCGAGCGCAGAAGCGCTGCGTTCGCGCAAGCGGCGCCCGGCGTCTATCGTGCGACGGCGGCGACCTCCGAACAGGGATTGTACGAGGCGCGCCAGGGCAATCTCCGCGCGTTCGCGGCGGTCGGCCCGCTCAACCCGAAGGAAGCCGCGGCCGTCGACGCCACGGGCGCGATCCTCAAACCGGCAGCTGATGCGACGGGCGGCGCAGTCACGTTCACCGGCGAGCGCGGCGAGCGGCTGCCGGAAATCCGGCGCGTCGATCGCGGCGCGCGCGCGCACGGCGCGGGCTGGATCGGCGTGGAGCGCAAGGGCGCCTACACAGTGCGCGCGTCAGCCGCCGAGCCGCTCGGTCCCGGAATCGCATGGGCTGTCTGCGGGTTGCTGCTGCTCTTGTTCAGCTGGCGGCGCGAGGCGCTCTGACGAACCCGGCGAGATCGTCAAGCCCGCCCTCGCATAGCGCGCGCCACTGGAAGCGCCGCGCCTCCACCGGCCCCGGCATCACGACGCGGTCGCGCGGAATCTCGGTGAACCCGAACGGCGTGAACATCCACGGCTGGCCGACGACAATCACGGCGCCGACACCGGAGCTGTCACACGCCTGCAATGATGCGCCGACCAGTTCCTGCCCGAGGCCCGCACCCTGCGCCGTCGGCGACACCGCGAGGGGTCCGAGAAACAGGGCCGGCGTCGCATCAATTGAGATGCGGTAGATCCGGCAGCAGCCGGTGACGTCGCTTCCCTTCAACGCCACCCGGGACAGCGCGCGGTCCAACGTCGCGAATTCGCGCACGCGTTCGCTCACCTTGGAGAAGCGGCCGGGGCCGAACGCGGCGTCGAGCACAGTCTCAAGGGCCGCATCAAACCGCGGATCATCGGGGACAAGCTGAAAGGTCATGTGGCCGGCGCGTGTAGGGCGTGTGGACCCAGACCGCAACCCTCTCCCCGACAGGGGGCGAGGTGACGTCAAGCGCGAGGGTTGTTCGACACGGCGCGCCATTGCACAGTCCCGCCGCCCATGCGCCTCCCCGACTTCTCCATTTTCCGTCACGAAGCGTTCGCGCGGTTCTGGGTGACGCGCGCGACGTTCGTGCTCGGTTGGCAGATCCAGACGACCGCCCTCCTGTGGCATGTCCACCAGCTTTCGCTGGCCGCGGGGCGCAGCGAGAAGGAAGCCGTTCTGGCGCTGGGCCTCGTGGGGCTTTTCCAGTTCGTGCCGCTGTTTGCGCTCTCGCTGATCGGCGGCCAGCTCGCCGACCGGATCGACCGCAAGCTCATCCTCGTCGTCTGCTACGGTGTGAAACTCGCGATTGCGCTCACCCTGTGCGTCGCGACATCGTTCCTGCCGCCGGCGACGATGGTGAACGTCATCTTCTCCGCCGCGGCGGTGAGCGGCGCGGTCAACGCCTTCCAGCCCGCAGCCGCGCAGGCGTTGCTGCCCGCGCTCGTGCCACGCGAGGACATGCCGCAGGCGATTGCGCTCAATTCGCTGGCGTTCACGACATCGAGCATCATCGGCCCCTCCATCGGCGGCGTGCTGCTGGCGTTCGGCGTGCGTGACCATTCCGGCGCGCAACTGGCGTTCGGCGCGGCGGCGCTGCTCATCGCCATCGGCATCGTCGCCCTTCTCGGCGTCCACGCGCGCAAACGCGAGGCGACCGCCGCACGCCCGACCCTCGAACTGATCCGCGAGGGCCTCGGCTATGTCTGGAACAACAAGATCGTGCTCGGCGCGATTTCGCTCGACCTCGTCGTCGTGCTGCTGGCGGGCGCGCAGGCGCTGGTGCCGGTGTTCGCCGACAAGATCCTGCATGCGGACGAAGCGGGTTTCGGCCTGCTGCGGGGGGCGCTGGCGATCGGCGCGGCGATCACGGCGTTCGCGATCGCGGCCTATCCGCTCCGACGGCACGTCGGGCGATGGATGTTCGGGTCGACGCTCGTATTCGCCGTCTGCACGATCATATTCGGGCTTTCGACATCCTACTGGCTGTCCTTCGCCGCACTCGCCGTCGCGGGCGCGGCGGACATGATCTCCGTGCAGGTGCGCCAGAGCCTCATCCAGCTCGCCACGCCCGAAGCGATGCTCGGCCGCGTGGCGGCGGTGAGCTTTGTGTTCATCTCGGCGTCCAACGAACTCGGCGACTTCGAGGCCGGCGTCATGGGCGCGATCTTCGGTCCCGCGCTCGGCGTGGCGCTCGGCGGCGGGGCGGCGTTCCTCGCCTCGCTCCTGTGGATGTGGCTTTTCCCGCAGCTCGCGAACGCCGATACGTTCGAGGACAGGGCGATCGAGAAGGCGCGCGAAGCGACGCCGGAGGAAGCGGAGGCGAAGGCATGAAGGATCGTATTGTCATCGCCCCCGCCGCAACCGCCGCCGACATATCCGCCGTCGCCGATCTCTTCCGCGAATTCGTGTTCCGCATCGACCGCGAGGACGGCATCGATGTCGGCTACCAGGACTTCACCGGCGAGATGGCGACGTTTCCTGATCGCTTTGAGACGCTCATGCTCGCCCGCGTGGACGGCGCGCCGGCGGCGGCGCTTGGACTCAAGCGCCTCAACGCAACCGAATGCGAGCTGAAGCGCCTCTACTGCCGCGACGCCTTCCGCGGCCTCAAACTCGGCGAGCAACTCGTCGCGCGCCTCATCGAGGACGCCCGCGCGCGCGGCTTCACCACCATGCGCCTCGACACCCATGCCAGCATGGGTCACGCCATCCGCCTCTACGAGAGCTTCGGATTCCTGCCGTCCGAGCCGCACAATGCGCCCGGCAATTCCTGCACGATGTTCTACGCCAAGGCGCTGTGACGAAGGCGTGCTTGACGTCGACGCCCGCGAGCGCTTGGAACTAAGCCAGCATTCTGGACGAGGGAGGAAACAATGGGCGTGCTTGACGGGAAGGTCGTGCTGGTCACGGGTGGCGGCAACGGCATCGGGCGCGAGTGCGCGCTGCTTGCCGCAAAGGAAGGCGCGGCGGTGCTCGTCAACGACCTCGGCGGCAGCGTCGCCGGCGGCGATGAAGGCTCCGCGGGCCCCGCCGAAACGGTGGCGAAGGAAATCCGCGCCGCCGGCGGCAAGGCGATCCACAACTCCGACAGCGTCACCGACTACGACGCAGTCGTCGGCATGATGGAACAGGCGAAAAAGGAATTCGGCGGTCTGCACGCCGTGGTGAACCCCGCCGGCATCCTGCGCGACGGCATGTTCCACAAGATGGCCATCGAGGACTGGAAGGCCGTCATCGACGTGCACCTGCACGGCGCCTTCAACGTCACGCGCGCGACGGTGGAGCATTTCCGCGAGCAGCAGTCCGGCTCCTACGTCCTCTTCACGTCCACGTCCGGCCTCATCGGCAATATCGGCCAGGCGAACTATGCGGCGGCCAAGCTCGGCGTCATGGGCCTCTCGCGCATCATCGCCATGGAAGGCGCGCCGAAGAACGTGCGCTCGAACATCATCGCGCCATTCGCATGGACGCGCATGATCGCCACCATCCCGATCAAGGACGAGGCATCCGCGCAGCGCGTGGAGCGGATGAAGAACGCCATGCGCGCCGATCAGGTGGCGCAGCTTGCGGTCGCGCTGTGTTCGGACGGTGCGAAGGACACCAACGGGCAAATTTTCGCCGTGCGCGGCAACGAGGTGTTCCTGTTCAACCAGCCCCGCCCCGTGCGCGCGCTCGGCATGCGGGAAGGCTGGACGCCGAAGTCGCTCATCGAGCAGTGCCTGCCGGCGATGAAGGCGAGCTACACGGACGTCGGCGCCACGGCGAGCGTGTTCCCGTACGACCCGGTCTGATCGCAGAATAGCGATGGGGGGCGTGGGCCGAGGGACCCGCGCCTCCTGCCGTTTGGGCCGCCGTTTTGGCTTCGCCCCGAAGCAGGTTAGAACGATTTAGGAACTAATTTGCCCAAAGGCTCCCGGCCATGTCCGATTCCCGCCTCGTCTCCGCCGCGCGCCAGCCGGGCGAAAACGTGGACCGCGCCCTGCGCCCCACCGGCTTCGACGAATTCGTGGGCCAGCCCAAGGCCAAGGAAAACCTCAAGATCTTCGTCGAGGCCGCGCGCGGACGCGCCGAGGCGCTGGACCACACGCTGCTGTTCGGCCCGCCCGGTCTCGGCAAGACGACGCTGGCGCAGATTCTCGCGCGCGAGTTGGGCGTGGGCTTTCGCGCCACGTCTGGCCCCGTCATCGCGAAGGCCGGCGACCTCGCGGCGCTGCTGACCAATCTCGAACCCCGCGACGTGTTGTTCATCGACGAGATCCATCGCCTCGCGCCCGCCGTGGAGGAAATCCTCTACCCGGCGATGGAGGACTATCACCTCGATCTCATGATCGGCGACGGGCCGAGCGCGCGCAGCGTGCGCATCGATCTGGCGCCTTTCACGCTCGTCGGCGCGACGACGCGGGCCGGCTTGCTCGGCAATCCGCTGCGCGACCGCTTCGGCATTCCGGTGCGGCTTGAATTCTACGACGCGAACGAGCTGCACGGCATCGTCGTGCGCGCGGGCGAGAAACTCAACTGCACGATGGATCTCGACGGCGCCTTCGAGATCGCCAAGCGCGCGCGCGGCACGCCGCGGATCGCCATGCGCCTCCTGCGCCGCGTGCGCGACTTCGCCGACGCCGAGGGCGCGAAGATCGACGTGCGACTCGCGGAAATGGCGCTGGCGCGGCTCGAGGTGGATTCAGACGGCCTCGACACGCTCGACCGCCGCTATCTCGTGGCGCTGGTGGACACCTACGGCGGCGGCCCCGTGGGCGTGGAGACGCTGGCGGCCGCAATCGCGGAAGCCCGCGACGCCATTGAGGACGTGATCGAGCCATACCTGATGCAGCAGGGCTTCATCATGCGCACCCCGCGCGGGCGGATGGCCTGCGCGAAAGCGTATGAGCGCATCGGGCGGAAGGCGCCGCCGAAGCCGGTGGAGCAGACGGGGTTGTTTGAGGAAGGCGAGTAGCCTTCCCAGAAAGCCTCTGTCCGCCAAAGCCAAGAAATGATATGTTTTACACTTGAGGTGATCCGATGACCACGAGCGAACAGTTTGTCTTGTCGTTACCGCTCAAGCGCGTGTTCTACGACCGACACGAACAACGTGCATATGCACGTGCTGTCGAGATCGCAAAGCGGTTGGTCGCCAACCCCTCCCTGCTGAGCAATGGCGAACAGTTTCTGGAACGTCACGTGCGCACCGATCCGCACCAGCGACGTTACTATTTGCTCTGGAAACCCATTCTCGCGCTACCGGCAGAGGACGTCGCCAAATCGCTTCTAGCTGATACCGACCAAGGCGCTGAGCTTCGGGGAAGCGCGCCGGTGTTCGTGATCGTCGAGAATGGCGCCCCGCAAGAGGAAAATGTCGCAGCCGAATGAACACGCCGCCATTGATGAAACGCGAGAAGGTCGAGCACATTCTGCGCGCCGCCGGAGTTGCAACCGGCATCGATCAGTTCGTTCTCGTAGGAACTGCGGCAATCATTGCGTGGCGGGACGTCGTGCCTCCCGAGCTTGCCATGTCCCGTGATATCGACTTGTTCGCGTACGACGCGCCCAACGCGGAACAGGTCTCTGACCTGCTTGACGGAGTATTGGGACAAGCCTCGAATTTCGACGCGAGTTTTGGCTATTATTGCGATGGTGTGGGGTCTGAATCGGCACTTATGCCCGACGACTGGATGACGCGTTCAATCCGGTTCAGCACGCCGAGCACAAATGGAGTCGTGGCAATCGTACCAGAGCCGAACGACATAGCGATCTCAAAGCTGCATGCATGGCGACCGAAAGATATCGATTGGTTGCGTGCAGCCGTCGAGGCCGCCATTCTCGACGTCGATGTCATGCGTTCAAGGTTGTCAGCAATCTCCGACCCGCGTGCGGACAAGGTCATTTTGGCTGAACGACTCGACATTCTGGCCAGACCGCCAATCACCTGAGTTGAACTCTGTTTCTCCGTCAGGCCGCCGCCACTTCCTGCGTCTCCGCATCGAACTCCGCCACGAAGTGCCCCGGCGACACTTCCTGCAGTTTCGGCCGGTACTGTTCGGCCAGCGGATCGTCGATCACCTTGGACTTGAGGAACCGCAGGCTCGCGCGTGAATCGAGCGGCGACGGCAGATCGCCCAGCAATCTTACCCGCGATTTCGCGCGCGCAGCTTTCGGATCGGGCGTCGGCGCGGCCGAGAGCAGCGCCTTCGTGTAGGGATGGCGCGGATCGGCGAAGATGGCTTCGGCGGTTCCTTCTTCCACCACGCGCCCGAGATAAAGCACCATCACGCGGTGACTGATCTCGCGCACGACGGCGAGATCGTGGCTGATGAACAGCATGGCGAGGCCAAACTGCTTCTGCAGCTGGATGAGCAGTCGCACGATCTGCGCCTGGATCGACACGTCGAGCGCCGACACCGCCTCGTCGCACACCACGACCTTCGGTTTCAGGATCATCGCGCGCGCGATGCCCACGCGCTGGTTCTGCCCGCCGGACAATTCGTGCGGGTAGCGGTTGATGAGATCGGGATCGAGGCCGACGAGCGCCATCATCTCGCGCACGCGCACCTCACGCTCGTCGCCGTCGAGACCGGGATGGAACGAGCGCAGCGGCTCGGCGATGGAAGACCCCACTGTCATGCGCGGATCGAGACTCGCGAGCGGGTCCTGGAAGACGATCTGAAGATCTTCGCGGGACTCGCGAATCGCGCGGCGGCTGGCGTCATCGAGATGGCAGCCGAGGAACGTCACCTGCCCCGCTGTGCGCGGCACGAGGCTCATCACCGCGCGCGCGAGCGTGGATTTTCCGCAGCCGGATTCGCCGACAATGCCGAGCGTTTCGCCGGGTTTCAGATCGAGATCGACGCCGTCCACCGCCCGCAGCTTCCGCGGCGGCGAGAAGAGCTTTTCCGACGGAATGTTGAAATAGACCTTGAGATCGCGTCCCGTCAGCAGCGGCGCCATGTCCGCCGCGGGCGCCGGGCCCAGCCCCTCAAGACCGTGGCGCACGCCGCCCTCGATTCGCGGCACCGCTTCGAGCAGCGCCTGTGTGTAGGCTTCCTGCGGACGCGCGAAGATGTCTTCCGCCGAGCCCTCTTCGACGATCTCGCCCTTGCGCATGACGACGACGCGTTCGGCCATCTGCGCGATGACGCCCATGTCGTGGGTGATGAGCGCCACGGCGGTCTTCGTCTCGGCCATGAGATCGCTGAGCAGATCAAGAACCTGCGCCTGCACGGTGGCGTCGAGCGCGGTGGTCGGCTCATCGGCGATGAGCAGTTCCGGGCCGGTCATCATCGCCATGGCGAGCATCACGCGCTGGCGCATGCCGCCGGAGAGCTCGTGCGGGTACTGCTGCAGGCGCCGCGTCGCTTCGGGGATGCGCACGCGCTCCAGCCAGTCGAGGCACTTGCGCTGCGCCTCCTCGCCCTGCTGCGCGAAGTGGTGCGCGAGCACTTCCGCCATCTGGTCGCCGATGCGCATGTGCGGCGTGAGCGAGGTCAGCGGGTCCTGGAAGACCATCGAGACGCGCCGCCCGCGCAGCCTGTTCAGCGCGTTGCGCGGCATGCCGAGAATGTCCTCGCCGGCGAACCGCACGGACCCGCTCGCGCGCCCGTTCTGCGGCAGCAGCCCGAAGGCTGCGAGAAATGTCTGGCTCTTGCCTGATCCCGATTCGCCCACGACGCCGAGGCATTCGCCGGGCCGGATTGAAAGGGAAACGCCCTTCACGGCCTCCACGGCGCCGTCGTTGGTGTCAAACGTCACGCGCATGTCGCGGAGTTCGAGGAGGGCGGCGCCAGCGGGCTGGGACTCATCGGTCATGGACACCGAGCCTAGCCGCACGGCCCCGCGTTTCCAATCCGTCCCGTCAGCTGCGCCAGCGCAACGTCGATGGCTCCAACGGATTGACGAAATCCCGCCCCTCCGCCCGGCTCGCCGCCCATTCCTTCTTGAGCTTCAGGTACCACTTGGCCTGCACGTCGATGTCGTCGATCCACAGCATGCCGGGCTGATACTTCAGGCCGTCGTTCTGGAGATCGACCATGCGCCCGTCCTGATCGAGGAATTCGCGCGCCATGGCCGGCGCGATGGGCAGCGCCAGGTTGAGCAGCGGCGCGCCGGTCCAGTAAGTGATCTGCGTGATCCGCGTCGATGCCGCATCGATCGGCGTCAGGCAGGTGAGCGTGACGAAGCGCGCGCCCGAACCGTTTTCCACCACCTCCCAGCGATACCCCGGCAGGTCGAACAGGATTTCCGTCGTCACGTCGCCACCGAACACGACACGATAGAGGAGCGAATTGCCCGAGGGGGAATGACGAGCGATGGCCCAGCCGCGATGGCGCGGCTCGAACGCCTTCTGTTTGGGCTTCAGGCCCATGGACGGCGGACGCCACCACCACTGCGAGTGCACGAAGCCCACATGTGCGGGGTCCATCAGGCCGACGACGGCGTTGTCCATCGACGCGTTGAAGATGCGGTCGACGATGAATTTGGGTTTTTCAGGCAGCGGGCCGAAGGAGGGCGGCGCAATGGTCGGCTCGCTGTTGCGCGCATCGCTCGAGACGAAAACGAACACCGCACCGTTGGCCTCGTGCGTGGGAAAGCGGCGCACGCGGATGCGATCGACTTCGTAGGGCTGGTCGTCGAGCAGCGACGGCATCAGCTTGCAAACGCCGTCCAGCGCGCCGAAACGCCAGCCGTGATACGGGCACTCGACGGTCGCCTGCCCGCCCGTGTCGATCTGGCGGCCGGCCGACAACGGCACCGACCGGTGCGGGCAGATGTCGCGCAGCGCGAATGCTTCGCCCGACGCCGTGCGCCCGAGCAACACGGGCTCGTCGAGGATCACGCGGCGGAACTGCGCGCCGGATCGAAGCTCCGCGGTCGTCGCCGCGAAGTACCACATGTCTTTCAGGTCATCGGTCATGGTGCGGGCGCCGGTTGTGGTTTTCGCACCCGTAGTACAGCCCCGGCGCGCGCACGAGGCTCCGCTTCGTCGCAGCCCCCATCCGGCGCCATGGGTCACTGCGCCCTGATGGTCACCGTGAAGGTCTGCGTCGCGGGCTCCGTCTTCGGCTCCCACGGGCGGCGTTGTTCGAGCTTCAGCACGCCTTGGCCCGCGCCCTGCGCGTCAAACGCGAACACTTCCCAGTGATTGCCGCCGGCGAAGCCAGGTTGCGATTGCGCGGTTGTGGTCGCGCCGGTCGATTCCCTCGCGTCCGACAGGAAGGCGGGTTTCTCGACGACGGCCCACACGTAGCCCGCGGTAGGCACGCCGACCAGCTGCACCGCAAAGGTCGCGCCGACGGAAACGGCGACCGTCTTTCCTTCATCGGCGGCGGTGATGTGTTGCGTAACGCCGGCCGGCGTCGGCGCGGGAACGCTTTGCGAACGCGCGGCCGGCGGCGGCGGAACGGCTTCCTCCACGACCTTAGGCGCGCACGCCGTGAGCACGGCCGCACAGGCGATCAGCATTGCACGCATCGGTCATCTCCCTGTTCAGCCCGCACCCGCGGCCATGAGGTGCGCATAGCCCTTGATCATCCGTGACAGGTTGTCGACGGAAAGTCGTTCGTTCTTGCCGTGGATTCCGCCGATGTCATCGATCGTGAACAGCGCGGGCGCGAAGCGGTATACGTCCTGCGCGACGCCTGAATAATAGCGGGAATCGGTTCCGGCCGTGACCAGGCTCGGCGCCACCGGCGCATCGGGAGCCACGGCGCGCGCCATCGCCGCGACCAGGGCGAAACTGTCGGAACTCGAAGACGACACTGGGCTGGCCTCATGCGGCGGCTGGTCCCATTCGACGGTCACGCCCGGAATGTCCTTCACGGCGGCCTGCGCACGGGCAAGGATCGATGCTGAGGTATCGCGCGGATGCAGCCGGAAGTTGATCCGCGCCACGGCGCGGCCCGGCAGGATGTTGTCCTTGGGTCCGCCCTCCACCATCGTCGGCGCGACCGTGGTGCGCAGCATGGATGCGGCGAGCGGGTCGGCCCCCATGCGCTGGTTGATCAGCGGGGAAAAGAGCCATTCGTTCGCCGCCGCGGCGCGCAACGTGACCGGCAGTTGCGGCGCGAGCGCGCGGATCATGCCCATGGCGGGCCCGCCTTCGAGACGCATCTCGATCGGCATGCGGTGCACGCGCAGGATCGCTTCGGAAACAAGCGTGACGGCGGTGTCCTTGTCCGGCGCCGAGGAGTGACCCGCGCGCGCGGTCGCGGTGATGCGCAGCGTCGCGTAGCCTTTTTCGGCAATGCCGATGAGTGAAACGGGGCCGCCGGTCATCGGGTGTTTCGCAATGATCGCCTGGCCTTCGTCGATGGCGAACCACGCCTTGACGCCCCGCTCCTGCAGCAGCTTCGCAATCGACTGCGCGCCCTGCACGCCGGAGACTTCCTCGTCATGGCCGAACGCGAAGAGAATTGTGCGCTTGGGCTTGAAGCCGGACACCGCGAGCGCGTTCGCCGCCTCGAAAACGGCGATGAGCGAACCCTTGTCGTCGATCGAGCCGCGGCCCCAGACGTACCCGTCCTTCACCGCGCCGCTGAACGGCCCGTTCGTCCAGTCGTCCTTCGACCAGCTTTCGACGGGCACGACGTCCAGGTGCGCGAGGATGAGAATGGGCGGAAGCGCCGGCTCGGAGCCGGTCCACGTAAAGAGCATGCTCTCGTTGTTGATGATCTCGCGACCGGCCACGGCGTGGAACGCCGGATAGGCGCCTTCGAGCCAGGCGCGCTGGGCGCTGAAGGGGGCCGCGTTCCACGCTTCGCCCGGCTGGACGGAGACCGTCGGGAACTGGATCGCTTCGCCCAGCCGCGCGGCGGCGGCCCGCGGATCGACCTCAAGGCTCGGCGCCGAAACGACGGCCGACTGCGGGACGGGCGCCGGCGCGAACTGGGAGGTTCGCAGGGCGACCACGCCAGCGATTCCCAAAGCCGCAACGAAGACCAGACCGAGGAACCAGCGGATCATGGACATATGCCCTCCCTGACGATGGCGTCATTTCGCGCGACGGCGGCGTCTTGTCGAGGGGCGGCGGCGGTCTGCCGGGTCCGTTCCGCCATCTTGCGGTCGCCGCATGGCAAGGCTGCTACACATTGCCGTTTGCCCACGCGCGCGCCACCCTGTAGGACCGCGCCATGGAACGCGAAGTCATCCTTGTTCGAGACGGCGTCGCGATCTGGCGCGGATATGTGAAGGCGCCGTCCGCGAATACGCCGGCCTCCGCCCGCGACTATCTCGATCTCGCCTGGCGCAAGGCGCTCGACGAGGGCGCGGTGACCGCGGAAGACGCGGGCCGGGTGCAATTCCGGTTTCCCTGACCACCGGCCGCGGCGCTTAACCCCGTCCCTTAACAGAATGGAAACGCCGCCCGGCGCATCCTTCCGGACCTTTCGGAAGGAGCCGCCTTCATGCGCGCATTGGGTCTGACCTTGACGATGGCGCTCGCCGCGGCCGGCTGCGCGACGACGCAGACCGCCGCCGTCTCCCCGGCCGCGCCGGCAAGCCGCGTCCGCGCGCCCGGGCCGCCGCCGCCGACCCTCGACGGCGCATGGAACCTCGCGCTGGTGCGGGACGCGCCCCCGCAGGGCGTGCGCCTCGCGGCGACCCTGAAGATCGAGGCCGATCGCGCCGAAGGCTCCACCGCGTGCCGCGCCTGGACCGCGCGGGCGCCGAACATCGGCATGGACCTGCGCTTCGAGCGACTGACTGCACAGGAACTGGCGTGCAGCGATCAGGTCCGCGCCGCCGAGCGCCGCTATCTCGATGCGCTGGCTAAGGTGCGCACGGCGCAGATGCGCAGCGGCTATCTGGTGCTGATCGACGAGCGCGGCCGCGACCAGCTCTATTTCCAGCGGGGCGGCTGAGGCGGCGCATCCGCGCGCGGGCGTCTTCAGACCCGCAACCGGCCGCGCCGCCAGACCCCGGAGAATCTCGCGTTTGGTCACATGCCTGATGCGCGTCCGAAAACGCGCGGTCCCTTCGATGGCGCGTGTCGTGAGGTGTCCGGAGCGTGGGCTCCGTCGCCTTGTGAATGACGGAGCGATGATCTCACGGCCGGGAACCCGGTCGGATAGATTCACGGGGAAACTTTCCTTCCCCCGCACGAGGAAGCAGGAGGGGCGCAGCGCGACGCGCGGTGATTGAATCGCTTGTCCCACAATGCTTTCGTCGCCCCGTCGAACCCCCGCCCGGCCTTCTCTTGAAGGGGGAGGAGGCGCGCGAAGCGTGCGACAGTTTGTGGGACCGCGCGCATTCGTTCCCGCATTCTCAGGCGTCGAAGAGGAGGACCGCGGGCCTATGGCCCGCATCGTTTTTCAGCCTGTGCATTGCCGTCGCTGGAACGAAGCTCTTGTGCGGGTGATAGGCTCGCAGTCCTCATCGCGGACGCCGCCGCCCGACCTCAGTGCGCCGCCGCCCACGTGCGCGCGGCCTTCGCTTCCACCGTCAGCGGCACAGAGATCGTCACCGCCGGTTCGTGGGCGGTTTCCATCGCGCGGCGCACGAGAACCATCGCCTCCTCCGCCTCGGCCTTCGGCGCCTCGAGCACGAGTTCGTCGTGAACCTGCAACAGCATGCGGGTCTTCAGGCTCGCGTCCGCCAGCGCGCCGGGCACCCGGATCATCGCACGGCGGATGATGTCGGCGGCGGCGCCCTGCAGCGGCGCGTTGATGGCCTGGCGTTCGGCGAAGGCGCGCTCCGTCGGCGTCTTCGACTTGATGCCCGGCACGTGCGCGCGCCGGCCGAAGATGGTCTCCACATAGCCGTTCGCGCGCGCGTAGGCCTTGGTGTTTTCCATATAGTCGCGGATGCCGGGGAAGCGTTCGAAGTATTTCTTGATATAGGCGTCCGCTTCGCCGCGCTCGATCCCAAGGTTTCGCGCCAACCCAAAAGCGGAAATGCCGTAGATGATGCCGAAATTGATGGCCTTCGCCTGCCGGCGCACCATCGGGTCCATGCCCTTAACCGGCACGCCGAACATTTCCGAAGCGGTGAGCGCGTGGATGTCGATGCCGTCGGCGAACGCCTGCTTCAGCTGCGGAATGTCGGCCACGTGCGCGAGGAGCCTGAGCTCGATCTGCGAATAGTCCGCCGAAATGAGCACGTGGCCGTCCTCGGCGATGAACGCCTCGCGGATGCGCCGGCCCTCGTCGGTGCGGATCGGGATGTTCTGCAAGTTCGGATCGTTGGATGAAAGGCGCCCCGTCGTCGTCGCGGCAAGCGCATAGCTCGTGTGGACGCGCTTCGTTTCGGGATTGATCGCCTCGCGCAGCGCCTCGGTGTAGGTCGAACGCAGCTTCTGCAATTGGCGCCAGTCGAGCAGCACCTTCGGCAGTTCGTGACCCGCGGCGGCGAGATCTTCCAGCACGCTCGCATCGGTGGACCACGCGCCCGTCTTTGTCTTCGATCCGCCGGGCAACTTCATATCGTCGAACAGGATTTCGCCGAGCTGCTTCGGGGATCCGATGTTGAAGTCCTTGCCGGCGAGCTTTTTCGCTTCGTCCTCATAGGCGAGCATCCGCTGCGCGAACTCGCCGGACATGCGCGAAAGCTCATCGGGATCGACCTTGATCCCCGCCCGCTCCATGGCGCCGAGCACTTCCGGCATCGGCCGTTCGAGCGTTTCGTACACCGTGCGCAGGCGTTCGCGCGCCACCTCGTGGCGCAGTTTCTCCCACAGACGGAGCGTCACATCGGCGTCCTCCGCCGAATAGCGCGTGGCGATGTCGATGGGCACGCGGTCGAAGGTGATCTGCGCCTTGCCCTTGCCGGCGACGTCGGAAAATCCGATGGGCCGATGGCCGAGATGGAGATCGCTCAGCTCATCCATGCCGTGATTGTGCGAGCCCGCCGCGAGCACGTAGGACATGAGCATCGTGTCGTCGACCGGCGCGACGGCGACGCCGTGCTGCGCGAAGATGTTGAGATCGTACTTGATGTTCTGGCCGATCTTGAGCACCGCCGGATCTTCAAGCAGCGGCTTCAGCGCCGCGATCGCCGCCTTCATCGGAATTTGGACGAGCGGTGCGTGCGGCGCGGCTGCAGCAGGCTCGGCGGGCGCCGCGAAGAGGTCGCCATTGCCCGAGGGCGCCGCTGCATGCGGGTCCACGTGCGCGAGCGGGATGTAGCAGGCCTCGTTCACGGCGGTCGCGAGCGAAATCCCCACAAGCTCGGCGTGTGCGCCGAGGCCCTTGGTCTCGGTGTCCACCGCCACGTAGCCCGCCGCGTTTGCGCGTGCGATCCAGCGTTCGAGCGCCTCCAGCGTGTCTACGGTCTCGTACTTGTCGAAGTCGAAAGCGGCGCCCTCCGGCGCATCGCCCTCGTGCATGTGCGGGACGACGCTCTCGGGATTCTTCGCGATCTGCTCGCGCACGCGCCGCCCCAGTGTGCGCAGCTCCATCTCGTCGAGGAACTTCAGCAGCACGCCGTCCTCGAAATCGCGCACGGCGAAGGACTCAAGCGTCTCCTCCACCGCCACGTCGTCCTTCAGCGTCACCAGCTCCTTCGAGATGCGGATGAGGTCGGCGTTGTTCTGGATGCTCTCGCGGCGCTTGGGCTGCTTGATCTCGCCCGCACGCGCGAGCACGGATTCAAGATCGCCGAACATGCCGATGAGCTCGGCGGCCGTCTTCGGCCCGATGCCCGGCGCGCCGGGCACGTTGTCGGTGCTGTCGCCCATCAGCGCCTGCACGTCTACGACCTTGTCGGGCGTCACGCCGAACTTCTCCAGCACCGCTTCCGCGCCGAGCGATTTCGATTTCATCGGATCGTAGAGCTCGATGGAGTCCTCGACGATGAGCTGCATCAGATCCTTGTCGGACGACACGATCTGCACCTTCGCGCCGCGCCGCGCCGCATCGCGCGCGTAGGTGGCGATGAGATCGTCGGCCTCGAAGCCTTCCATGTCGACGGCCGGCGCGCCGAACGCGCGCGTGGCTTCACGGATGATCGGGAACTGCGGCACGAGATCTTCCGGCGCCGGCGGGCGGTGCGCCTTGTATTCGGGATAGATTTCGTTCCGGAACGTGATCGCCGAGCGATCGAAGATCACCGCGAGGTGCGTCGGCCGGTCCGGGCCCTTCATGTCGTTGAGCAGCTTGTAGAGCATGTTGCAGAAGCCGCTCACCGCCCCGATCGGCAGCCCGTCCTTCTGGCGCGTGAGCGGCGGCAGCGCGTGATAGGCGCGGAAGATGTAGCCCGAGCCGTCGATGAGCCAGACGCGGGATTTTGAATCGATGGGTGCGGTCATGGCCAAGGGTCCGCTGGAAACTTGCACGCCTGATAGAGGCGCTCCGCCGCCGCCTTCAGCGGCGGAAGACTATCCTCGACGATTTCATTCAGGGTTGCGACATCGACACGGTCGTAGTTGTGCCGGATGACATTGCCCAGATCGGCGACCTGCCGCCATGGGATGTCGTTCTCCTGAGCCTTCATCTCATCGGGCACGTGGCGCGAGGCCTCCGAGATGATTTTCAGCCATCTTTCGATGGCGCGCCAGTTCTCAGGCGACGGCTTTTCACCGCGCGCACGCGCTTCGGATGCAACCCGGTCAATTCCGGCGATCGAATCGAGAATATCGAAGAGGCGCATGCGCGCCGGACGGCCGCCCGGCATCAGAACACCCGAAGGGAGCGCGCCTCGATATCGGACCGCAGCAGCGGGTGCAGACCCTCACGGCTGCCGAAGTCCACCGGAACACCCAGCGCGGCTTCGATGTCCTGTTTCATGCCGACAAGCGACAGCCCAATGCGAGCGCCCGGCGCGCGGTCAAAGAAAATATCGACATCACTCGTCGCCAGTGCGGCGTTGCGCGCAACCGACCCGTACAGGTAAAGCGCTCCCACGCCCCTGCTGCGGAGGTCCGGCTCCAGCGCCTTCAGCGCTGCAATGGCTTCTTCTCGGGTCATACTTGACCATAGCGCACCCTGGCGCGCCCGTCAGCCGCCCTTCAGAAACAGCATGTTGTAGTTGAACGGCGCGCCGGCTTTCTGGGCGAGCACGTCGCTGTCGCCGGTTTCCAGGAACGCCTCGGTGGCGGCGCGCACGGCGGCCCAGGCGGCGGCCGCGACACCCGTCGCCGCGCTCAGCCGGCGCACGCCGATCCGCTCCAGCTCCGCCGCCGGCGGCAGCCCCGGCCGGGCCATCGCGTTCACCGGCAGGCCGACCGCCTCGACCACCGCCGCAAGATCGCCCGCGTCGATCAGCATGGGCACGAAATAGCCGCTCGCGCCGGCCTGCTTCAGCGCCTTGCCGCGCCGGACGCCTTCCTCCAGCGCCGCTTCGGGCGGGACGAGCTGCTTCAGCCAGACGTCCGTGCGCGCGTTGATGAAGAGATCGACGCCCGCCCGCACCGCGGCGGCCCGCGCCGCCTCGACCTTGCGCACGTGCAGGTCATACGGGTCGCGCCCGTCCTCCAGATTGATCCCCACCGCGCCCGCGCCGATCAGCGCGGTGATGACCTCTCCGACCGCCTTGGGATCATCGGCGTAGCCGCCCTCGGCGTCGGCGGTGACTGGAACGGAAACGACGCGGGCGATCTCCTCGATCGTCGTCACGAGCTTGCTCACAGGGAGATGATGGCCGTCCGCGTAGCCGTGCGCCCATGCGACGGCGGCGCTCGATGTGGCGATGGCTCTGGCGCCAGCGCTCTCGATGACGCGCGCCGAGGCGGCGTCCCAGGCGTTGGGCAGACGCAGGATGGTTGGTCCGTGATGCAGCGCATGGAAAGCGGCGGCGTTGGACATGCTAGACCTCCTGAGGCGAACCGGACGCATTCTACGCCGTTCAGCCCCGCTTCGCCCGCCGAATTCGGACCGGCTCATCGTCGATCGCCCACGGGTCGGCAGCAACGGGCCAAACGCAGCGCACGGCTTGTCCGCCGGACAAGCCACGTGTCTAAGATGTGACATTACGGGGCTGACAGAGCCCCGAGGGCATGGGGTCAGGGAATGTCGGGGGCGATCCCCATCACCGGTCCGCAGACGGACCGGGCGCGGATTGCGCCCGTGCCGGACTGGGTCGTGCACGATCCCTATGACAGCCCCGCCGTGCCTGAAGAGATCTTCGTGTCGGGCGGACGCTGCATGCTGCTCGACGACACGCAGGTCGACCTCGTGGGGGCCGAACGATCCTGGCATGGCCGCTACGCCGAGCGGGTGATGACCAATTCCGGCGCCGAGCGCGCCGCCCAGTTCTCCGTGCCGTTCGACCCGATCTGCGAGACTGTGGAGATCCACTTCGTGCGCGTCCACCGCGCCGGGCAGGTGATCGACCACGCCAGGCCCGAGGCCTTCGAGGTGTTCCGCCGCGAACGCAGCCTTGAGCGCCTCGTGTTCGACGGTCGCCTGACGGTGCATCTCGTGATTCCCGACGTGCGTCCCGGCGACGTGGTCGAGACCAGCTACACGATCATCGGCGGCAACCCGATCCTGCGCGGCAAGCATGCCGCGTGGATCGCGTTCGAGTGGGGCCAGGCGATGATGGAGACCCGCCACCGCCTGCGCACGCGTGTCGATCGCCCCATCCACTTCCGCGGCGTTAACGGCGCGCCCACGCCTGAAGTCATCGAGAAGGACGGCGTCATCGACCGCCGCTGGCGCGCGGTGCGCCGACCGGCGGTGGAGACCGAAGACCTCGCGCCGCCGTGGGAGATTTCGCGCGCGGAGATCCAGTTCTCCGAGTTCGACAGCTGGGGCGAGGTCGCGGAGCTCTTCACGCCGCTCTATGAAACCGACGCAGACCTGCCGGACGAGCTGCAGGAAGCGATCGACCTCATCGCGCGGGAAGCGACGACGCCGGCGGACCGCGCGGCGGAAGTCCTGCGCTTCGTGCAGCGCAGCCTGCGCTATCTTTCGCTGTCCATGGCGGAGGGCGGTCTCCAGCCGCGCGCGATCGAAGCGGCATGGACGAGCCGCTACGGCGATTGCAAGGATGCCGCGCGCCTCTACACCGCCGTCGCGCGGCGCGTCGGCCTCGACGCCTGCCCCGCCCTCGTGAACACACGCCAGGGCGAGGGACTGAACGCGTGGCTGCCGACGGCGTCAGCGTTCGATCACTGCATCGTGCGCGTGATCGTCGACGGCAAGACGCACTGGCTCGACCCGACACGGCGCAACCAGGAAGGCTCCCTTTCGCACATCTACAAGGCCTATTATGGCTGGGCGCTGCCGCTTGCGCCGGGCGTGACGGCGCTTGAATCCATGGGGCCCGTGCTTCCCGACCACGCCGTCGACGTGAAGGAGCGCATCGTCTTCGGTCCGAAGCCGAGTTCGCCGGCCACCTACGAATGGCGCACGAGCTACAGTTCGTGGCGCGCCGACGACCTGCGCGAGCGCATCGCCAACGAAGGCCTCACCGCCGTCGCCAAGACCTATCTGCGCCAGCTGCAGGACGTGTGGCCGGGGCTCATCGCGCTCGAACCGATGCGCTTTGAGGACGATCCCGCGCAGAACCGCCTGACCACGATCGAGAAGTACGAAATTCCCGCGCCGTGGAAGCGCCTCGAAGGCGGGCGGGTGGAATTCGCTTCCAAGGACTATTTCATCGGCGCCGACCTTTCCGATCTCTCCGCCAACGGCCCGCGCAAGCGCGACGTGCATCTCGGCCGTCCGCGGGAATCCACGCGCACGGTGGAGCTCGAGCTGCCGGTGAACTGGCCGTCGGACGGCTGGAACATCGCCGTCGAGGCGCCGGGCGCAGTTTATGAGACGGCCCTGGCCCGCGACCGCAAGAAAAAGCGCCACTTCACGCTCACGCAGCGCCTGCGCATCGAGCGCGACACGATGCCGGCCGCCGACGCGCCGCGCTACGTCGAGCTGGTGAGCGCCATGCGCAAGGGGTCGGACGTGGTGATCGCCTCGGCGACGTCGGGGGACGCCTTCGTCAAGGCGGGCGGCATGTCGGGCTGGTTCGACTCCCTGCGGATCGGGATCATCATCTTCGCGATCCTCGCGGCGCTCGGACGCTTCCTCGCCGGCGGATAGCGCTCAGCGCGCCGCCGCGGCCCTTCCGCTTCGTCAGTGATCGTGGGCGCCGGCGCCGGGCGCGAGCACGTAGCGGCGGTCGCAGTAGAGGCACTCGACGAAATCCGCCTCGCCCATGTCGTAGAACACCACCGGGTGGCCGAGCGCGCCGCCGCCGCCGTCGCACTTCACGCGCTTCGACGTCACGGTAAGAACCTCCGGCGCGTCCGGCCGCATCGTATCGGGGGCGTTGGGCGTGGCCATGTCCGCAAAAGCTCTGTGATTGAATTCGTCGCCGACGGCCCGTACCTAGTGCGAGCCGCCTCGGCGCGTCAACGCGCCTCAAGCGGCCGTCTCCAGCAAGGTCCAGGCTGGTTTCCGTGCTTCCCCGTGAGGGGAAGCTGTCAGCGCGACACGCGCTGACTGATGGGGCGGCGGCTCGCTTTCCACAGCCAGCGCACCGCCCCATCCGTCTCGCGGCCTCGCCGCGAGCCACCTTCCCCTCACGGGGAAGCACGGAAAATCCGGCTCCAGGAAGGAATGTCCATGCGCGATCCGAACCCGCCCGCCCCCGACTTCGCCATCGAGGCGCGCGGGCTGGAGAAAACCTATCGCGGCGACCGCAAGAACCCGCCCAAGCAGGCGCTCAAGGGCATCGACCTCGCCATCCCGCGCGGCTCGTTCTTCGGGCTGCTCGGCCCCAACGGCGCGGGCAAGTCGACGTTCATCAACATCCTCGGCGGCCTCGTGGTGAAGACGGGCGGGCGCGCCTCGATCTGGGGCGTCGACATTGACGCCGACCCGCGCAATGCGCGCGGCGCGATCGGCATCGTGCCGCAGGAACTGAACATGGATCCCTTCTTCTCGCCGTGGGAGTCGCTGGAGATGCAGGCGGGCTTCTACGGCGTGCCGAAGGCCGAGCGCCGCAGCGAGGAAATTCTCAAGGCGGTGGGCCTGTGGGACAAGAAGGACGCATATGCGCGCACGCTGTCGGGCGGCATGAAGCGCCGGCTGCTCGTGGCCAAGGCGCTGGTGCACGCCCCGCCGGTCGTGGTGCTCGACGAACCGACCGCGGGCGTGGACGTGGAGTTGCGCCGCCAGCTCTGGGATTACGTGAAAGCGCTGCACGCGCAGGGCGTGACCATCGTGCTCACCACGCACTATCTCGAGGAGGCGCAGGAACTCTGCGACACCATCGCGATCATCAACCACGGCGAAGTCATCGCGTGCGAGCCGACGCCGCAGATCCTGCGACGCCTCGACAAGCGCACGCTGGTGATCGCGCCGCAGCAGCACCTCGCGGCGATGCCCGAGGGCTTCGAGGATCTCGATCCGCACATGCGCGCGGACGGCTCCTTTGCGCTCAACTTCCGCAGCGCCGACCATACGGTGGAAAGCCTGCTGGACCGCGTGAAGGCTGCGGGCATCTCGATCCACGACCTGAAGACCGAGGAACCCGACCTCGAGGACGTCTTCGTCTCCATGACCAGCGCGCCGCGCTGACGCCTTGCGGCGAGCCATCGTTGACATCGCCGATATAGTTCAATATCAAACCAATAAGGTTCAACTTCGAACGAGGTAAGCGCCATGCCGTCCCCCATCACTTCTCGGCGTCACGTCCTCGCCCTGCTCGCCGCCACGCCGTTCGCTGCGACCGCCTGCGCGCCCTCGAACCTCTCAGAAGCTTACGCCGCCTGGCGGACGCCCGGCGCGGGCGAGGCCGATCCCCGCCGCCACGCGCTGGCGCACGCGATCCTCGCACCTAACCCGCATAACATGCAGCCCTGGCTCATCGCGTTGCCCGGCGAGAACGAGATCATCCTCTCGCCAGATCTCACGCGCCTGCTGCCGGTCACCGATCCGCCGAACCGCCAGATCACCATCGGCTGCGGCGCGTTCCTCGAACTGCTCGACATCGCCGCCCGCCAGAACGGCCATCGCGCCGAGATCACGCTCTGGCCCGAAGGCGAGCCGCAGCCCGTGCTCGATGCGAGGCCGATCGCGCACATCCGCCTCACGCCCGATGCGTCGGTCGCGAAAGACCCGCTCTACGCCCAGATCACCCAGCGGCGCACCAATCGCGAACCCTTCGACGCTGCGCGCATTCCCGAGGAGAGCGCGCTGCAAGCCGTGCTCGCGGCAGGCCCCGGTTTCGAGAGCGGCTTCGCCAATGCGCCCGAACGCGTGACGAAGATGCGCGATCTCGCGTGGCGCGGCTGGTTGCGCGAGATGGCGACGCCGGCGGCGTTGAAGGAAAGCGTGGACGTGATGCGCATCGGCGCCGCCGAGATCGCAGAGCACCGCGACGGCCTCGCGATGGACGGCGTGGCGATGGAAGCAATGAAGGCGCTGGGGCTGCTCTCGCACGAAGCGATGCTCGATCCGCGTTCGACCGCCAACAGGGAAGGCGCGAAGATCTGGAGAAAACTCGCCGACACCGCGCCCGCGTTCGTGTGGACGAGGAGCGCCGACAACACGCGCGCCACGCAGATCGGCGTCGGCCGCGCCTATGCGCGGATGAATCTCGCCGCGACCGCGCAAGGCCTCGCCATGCATCCATGGAGCATGGCGCTCGAGGAATTCCCCGAAATGGCTGATCTTTATGCCGAACAGCAGGCCATGCTTGGCGGAACGGCGGCCGCGCCGGTGCAGATGCTTGCGCGCATCGGCCATGGCAAGACCGTGAAGCCGACGCCGCGACGCGAACTGGACGAGCTGATCAGCGCATGAAGAAGACCACCATGGCGGATACGCCGATCCGCTATCGCGATACCGATCCCGTCGCCTTCAAGGCGCTCAACGAGATCGGCATAATCGCGCAGCTCGTGCGCGCCGAACTCGAACGCGCCGCGGGCGATGCGCTGTCGGGCGCGGGCTTCAATGTGCTCAACCACCTGTCGCGCCTGCCGGGCGACTGGGCGCCGGCGCGTCTCGCACGCGCGTTCCAGGTGACCAAGGGCGCGATGACCAACACGCTGCAGCGGCTGGAGGCGGCGGGACTGGTCAAGATCGTCGGCGATCCCGCGGACGGCCGCGCCAAGCACGTGACCATCACCGCCAAGGGCCTGAAGGCGCGCAACGCGACGCTCGCGCGGCTCATGCCGGCGATCTCGGCGTTCACTGCAACGGTGGGTGAAGAGACGCTCGCGCGATTGCTGCCTGATCTCGCGCGCCTGCGCGCCGCACTCGACGACGCGCGTTAGCTCGCGCGGCGCACGACCTTGAGCGTGGCGCCCTCGACCGCCAGGATCGACACCGCGTCACCGGCGCCGATGGCATCCTTGCTCTCCGCGCGCCATTCGCTGTCGCCGAGCTTCACGCGCCCGACGCCGTTCTCGAACGTCCCCGCCGCGACGCCAGACGCGCCGATCAGCATGCGGCCGCGATCATTGAGCTCCCTGTCCCCGCCCCGCAGCCATCGGCCCTTCAGGTAACGGCGGCCCGCATAGGTCAGCCCAATGGTGGCGACTCCGAACGCCAGCAACTGCACGGGCAGCGGCATCGGCACGAGCAGCAGCAGCAGCGCCGTGATCCACGCCGCCACGGCGGGCCAGAGCAGGAAGGTGGTGCCGGTGGCGAGCTCGGCCATCAGCAGCACAAGGCCGATCCCGAACCAGTGCCAGGGCGTCATCACGGCGAAGAAGGCGGCGAGCATGTCCATGGCGCAAAGATAGCGACGTCTGGCCGCGGCGAAATCCCCATCGGGAGCGAAATCGGACTTGTATATAACTGTCCAGACAGTTATATATTCAAAGCGATGAAGAAAGCCGATCCCGAAGGCCGCTGGAAGCGCCGCGCCCATGCCAGGCCGGACGAAATCCTCGACGCCGCGCTCCAGGCCTTCGTCGAGAAGGGCTTCGACGCCGCGCGCATGGAGGACGTGGCCGCCCGCGCGGGCCTCTCCAAGGCGGGCGTCTATCTCTATTTCGAGAGCAAGGACGCGCTGCTGAAGGCGCTGATCGTGCGGGAAGTGGCGCCGATCGCGCAACGCGCCGAAGCGCTGGCGATCACAGGCGCCGAAGACCCCGAAGCCACCCTGCGGGCGATCGCGACGCTCGCACTGTCGCGGCTGTTCGATCCGCGGGTCTTCGCGGTGCCGCACCTGCTCATCTCCATCTCCAGCCGTTTTCCCGAGATCGTCGCCTTCTATCGCGCCGAGGTGATCGAGCGCGCACGCGGCGCGATCACGAGCATCATCCGCGCAGGGATCGCAAAGGGCGTCTTCCGGGACATCGATCCTGACATCGCGATGCGGCTGTTCGTGGGGCCGTTCATGTTCGAGGCGCTATGGCGGCACGTGTTCGCTGGCGAACCCGGCATCCGCGACCCGGACATCATTCTCGACATGATCCTGTCGATGCTCAGGAAGGAGGCCGTGCGATGAAGACGCGCCGGAACGCACGCTCGTACGCGCTCTCGTTCGCCGCGCTCGCGCTGTTTGCGTGCGCGAAGCCCGCAAGCGACACGCTCGCAGGGTATGGCGAGGCGCAATACGTCTATCTCGGCGCGATGGACGGTGGACGGATCGACAAACTCGCCGTGCGCGAGGGCGATATCGTCGCCGAGGGTGCGGTGCTCGCGGAACTCGACACGGCGCGCGTCAACGCCGCAGCGCAGGGCGCGGGCTCCGTGGAAGCCGCCCAGGCCCGCAGCGCGCGCGCACTCGACGAGGCGGTGCGCCGCGCGCAGGCGGACGCCGATCTCGCGCGCGCCAATCTCGCACGCTCGCAGGCGCTTTTCGAGAAAGGCTTCATCGCCCGCGCACGCCTCGATATCGACAGCGCCGCGGCGCGCGCGGCTGCCGCCGCCGTCGACCAGACCCGCGCGGAACGCGACGCGGGCGCGCGCCGCACGGGCGCTGCGTCCGCCGATACGCGTCTTGCCCGCACGCGCGTTTCAGACGCCGTCCTCCACGCGCCTGCCGCCGGCCGCGTGGAGCGCATCTTCCACCGCCCCGGCGAGATCGTCGGCCCCGGCGAGCCCGTGCTCGCACTTCTGCCGCCGCAGAACATGAAGGTGCGCTTCTTCGCGCCGGAAACGCGTTTGAGCGATTTCAAACCCGGAACACGCGTCGCCATCAGCTGCGACGGATGCGCAAAAGATCTCACAGGGCGCGTAAGTTTCGTCGCCTCCGAACCGCAGTTCACGCCGCCGGTGATCTACAGCCTCGAGGAACGCGCCAAGCTCGTCTTCCTGGTGGAGGCGATCCCCGATGCGCCCGACGCGATCCGCCCTGGCCTGCCCGTCGACGTGCGCGTGCTGCCATGACCGCGGCGATCTCCGTCGAAGGCATCACCAAGCGCTTCGGCGACCGCACCGTCGTCGACGATCTGGCGCTCGAGGTGCCGCGGGGCGCGATCTACGGATTTCTCGGCCCGAACGGTTCCGGCAAGACGACCACGATCCGCATGGTGTGCGGCCTGCTGAAGCCCGACGCGGGCCGCGGCACGGCGCTCGGCTTCGATGTGCTCACGCAGAGCGATCGCATCAAGGAACGCACCGGCTACATGACGCAGAAGTTCTCGCTCTACGAGGATCTGTCGATCCGCGAGAATCTCGAATTCATCGCCCGTCTCTATCGCCTCGACGACGTGAAGGGAAAGGTCGACGCCTCGCTCGACAAGCTTGGTCTTTCCGAACGTGCGGGCCAGCTCGCGGGGCGGCTTTCCGGCGGCTGGAAACAACGCCTCGCGCTCGCCGCGTGCATGATCCACACGCCCGACCTGCTGCTGCTCGACGAACCCACCGCCGGCGTCGATCCGAAAGCGCGGCGCGATTTCTGGGACGAGATCCGCCGGTACGCACGCGAAGGCGTCACCACGCTTGTCTCGACGCACTACATGGACGAGGCCGTGCAGTGCGATTCCATCGCCTACATCGCCTACGGCAAGAAGCTCGTCGATGCGCCCACGCGGGACATTCCGAGGCTCGTGGGTCTCTCCGCCTGGCGTATCGTTTCCGACAATCTCGATGCGGCGGAGCTCGCGCTGCATGGCGCGCCGGGTGTCGAACTGGTCGCGCGGTTCGGCGCGGAGCTGCATGCGGCCGGCCGCGACGGAGCTGCGCTTGCGGCGTCGGTAGCGCGCCTGTCATCGATCGGCGCGACCGTTTCTCCGATGGAGGCGGGCCTCGAGGAGGCCTTCATCCATCTCATGTCGCAGAGCGCGGACAACTTCAAATGACCGCTGCATCTCCCGCCTTCGCCTGGTCGCGCGTGATCGCGGTGTTCCTCAAGGAACTCGTGCAGATGCGCCGCGACCGCCTCACCTTTGCGGTAATGGTGATGATGCCGGTGATGCAACTCCTGCTGTTCGGCTACGCCATCAACAACGATCCGCGCCACCTGCCGACCGTGGTGGAGGTGCGCGATGACGGTCCGGTGACGCGCAGCCTGCTCGCGAGTCTCAAGGCTTCAAGTTATTTCGATATCATCGCCGTCGCCCGTGACGACATGGAGGGCGACCGTCTCGTGCGCAACGGCGAGGCGGTGTTTCTCATCGTCATTCCCGAACGCTTCGAGGAACGTCTCGTGCGCGGGGAGCGCCCGCAACTGCTCATCGCCGCCGACGCGACAGACCCTGTTGCGGCCGCGGGGCCCGTCGCCGCGCTCGACGCCATCGCCCGCAGCGCATTGGCGCCTGAACTGTCCGGCGCGTTGCGGCCGCTTGCTCCGACACCCGCGCCCTACGAGATCGTGGCGCACCGCCGCTACAATCCCGCCGGGATCACCGCCTTCAACATCGTGCCGGGCCTGCTGGGCGTGATCCTGACGATGACGATGGTGATGATCACCTCCATCGCGCTCACCCGGGAGATCGAGCGCGGAACGATGGAGACATTGCTCTCCACCCCCGTGCGGCCGGTGGAGATCATGCTTGGCAAGACGACGCCCTACGTCCTCGTCGGCGCGATCCAGACAGTGCTGGTCGCGGTTGCGGGACGGGTCCTGTTCCACCTGCCGTTCACGGGATCCGTGGTAACGCTGCTTGTCTCGCTGACGCTGTTCATCGCTGCAAACCTGATGCTCGGCTATCTGATTTCAACGGTGGCGCGCACGCAGATGCAGGCGATGCAGATGACGTTCTTCGTCTTCCTGCCGTCGATCCTGCTGTCGGGCTTCATGTTCCCGTTCCGCGCCATGCCGCACTGGGCGCAAGGGCTCGGCGAGGCGCTGCCCTTGACGCACTTCCTGCGCGTCGCGCGCACGGTGGTGCTGAAGGGCGGCGGCTTCGAGGCGACCGGCCATGAACTGGCGCTGCTCGCGGCGATCCTCGCTGTGCTGACCGTCGTTTCGCTGGTGCGCTTCAGACGGACGCTGTGATCAGGTCGTCGGCGTCGACGTTCCGCGTGAGGCGGCGAGCACGGATTCCTTTGTCAGCGTCTTCACCCCTTCCATCAAGCCGGCAAGTCCCGCGAGATCGGCGGGCACGATGACCGTGCGCTGCTGCGGGCTGGAGGCGAGAAGCGCGAACGCCTCGATGTATTTCTGCCCGAGGAAGTAGTTGATCGCGTTCACGTCGCCCTTGGCGATGGCTTCCGAGACGGCCGTGGTTGCGGCGGCTTCAGCCTGGGCGGAGCGTTCGCGCGCTTCGGCGTCGCGGTAGGCGGCTTCGCGGCGGCCTTCGGCTTCCAGGATCGCAGCCTGCTTGGCGCCTTCCGCGCGCAGCACCTCGGCGGACTTGTCGCCTTCGGCCTCGAGAATCTGGGCGCGACGCACGCGCTCGGCCTTCATCTGGCGCGCCATCGCCTCGATGAGATCGGCCGGCGGCGTCAGATCCTTGATCTCGATGCGCGTGGCCTTCACGCCCCACGGGTGGGTGGCGGCGTCGAGCACGTTCAGCAGGCGTGCGTTGATCGCGTCGCGCTGCGACAGCACTTCGTCGAGATCCATGGAGCCCACGACCGTGCGCAGGTTCGTCATCGAGAGATTGAGGATCGCGAGGTTGAGGTTCTCGACCTCATAGGCGGCCTTCGCGGGATCGATCACCTGGATGAACACGACCGCGTCGCAGGTGACGATGGCGTTGTCCTTGGTGATGACTTCCTGGCGCGGCACGTCGAGCACCGTCTCCATCATGGAGATCTTGCGACCGACGCCATCGATGAACGGCGTGAGGAAGGCGATGCCCGGCTTCAGCGTCTTCGTGTAGCGGCCGAAGCGCTCGACGGTCCATTGCCGGCCCTGCGGCACGAACTTGACCGCGGAAAACCCGATCATCACGGCCAGCGCCGCAAAGATGCCGAACACGATATCCATGGCGCAACTCTCCACTCCCGGCCCAACTCTTTGAGCCGAAAGAGGAAAATAAGCGTTAGCCGGAAAGTTTACGAGAGGTTACCCCACCCGCGCTTCAGAGCTGGCCGAGCAGGTAATCTGCGGTCGACACCTTGAACTCCCCGCCCTGCTCGACGTTGAGCTCCTTCACGACGCCGTTCTGGACCAGCATCGAATAGCGCTTCGAGCGCGATCCCATGCCGAAACCCGAGGCGTCCATGTCGAGACCCACGGCCTTGGCGAAGGCGCCGTTGCCGTCCGCCAGCATCAGGATGTCGTCGCCGACATTCTGGTCCCGGCCCCAGGCCCCCATGACGAAGGCGTCGTTGACCGAGGTGCACACGATCTGGTCGACGCCCTTGGCGCGGAATTCGGCGGCCTTGTCGCGGAAGCCCGGCAGGTGCTTGACCGAGCAGGTCGGGGTAAAGGCGCCCGGCACGGCAAACAGAGCAACCGTCTTGCCGTCGAACACTTCCGCGGACGTCATTGGCTTGGGGCCGTCCTTGGTGGCCGCGACGAAGGAGGCTTCCGGCAACTTCTCGCCAATATTGATCATGTGCGTCTCCTCGTGCCGTCTGAATGAAGGGGGTCGCCGTTATGTAGTCCGCCGGGCGCGCCGGTGAAACCCCTCTTGCGGACCTTTCGCCGGCCCGTCAGTCTGGCGCCATGGACGGCTCCCTCACCGGCAAACTGCTCATCGCCATGCCCGGCATCGGCGACCCGCGCTTCGACAGGAGCGTGATCCTGATGTGCATGCACACGCCGGAGGCGGCGATGGGGCTCGTCATCAACAAGATCAAGGAAGACCTCACGCTCGGCGACGTGCTCGAACATCTCGGCGTGGACGCGCCGGAGCCGATCGCCTCGCGCGCGGTGCTCGAAGGCGGGCCGGTGAAGCCCGACCGCGGCTACGTGCTGCACTCCACCGATTTCGACGCGGGCGAGGCCACGCAGTACGTGACGCACGAGCTTTCGCTCACCGCCACGCGCGACGTGCTCGAAGCGCTGGCCGAGCGCGGCGAACGCACCGGAAATATCCACCCGCCTCAATCGTACGTGCTCGCGCTCGGCTATGCGGGCTGGGGCGCGGGACAGCTCGAAAGCGAACTGCACGGCAATGTGTGGCTCGTCGCCGATGTCGAACGCGGCATCGTCTTCGACGACACGATCCCCGACAAATGGACCCGCGCCATCCGCAGCCTCGGTATCGATCCAAGCATGCTCACCGGCGCGAGCGGACGGGCGTAGCACGCACCGGCGGCCGCGAGTGTTCTGCAAGGCCGGTCTGACCTATCCCGCTAGCAACTCCGGGAGACTTCACGGCGCGCTTGTGTTCGATCTCTACGAGCGTCGCACCGGCCGTCTCATTTACCGCGCGACATCCGATAGACGGATCGACAGCAGCGACACCACGCAAGAGCGGCTGAATTCGCCTCTGCGGCGCATGACGAGGTCGCTTCCCCTGCCGCACGCAATGCGAAGGCATCGAGTGAGGGAGCGCGCCGCCTCCGGCGGCGCATGGACTATCGCATCAAACGCTACGGGAGGTGCGCGGCCGGGAGCCGCGCGCTCCTGTCTTCACCTTCGGCGATCGTTCGCTTCGGGCCGAGAACTTCCCTACCCCGCGCCGATCCGCTTGCCGCTGGCGGTGTCCACGAACGACAGCAGCAGGATGCGGAACTGCAGCGGCGCGCTCTGCGGGATCACCGGCGGGCGGCCCGCGGCGCCGTAGCCGAGTTCGTGCGGAAACGTCGCGACGATCTCGTCGCCGGGCCGCATGGTGCGGATCGCTTCGGCGAAACCCTTCACGACGGCGTTCAGCGGAAACTCCGCCGGATCGTTGCGCGCGAAGGAGGAGTCGAACACGTTGCCGTCGGCGAGCTTGCCTTCGTAGTGGACGAGCACCGAAGCGCCGCCCTCGGGACGCGGCAATGACTGATCGGCGCCCAGGCGCAGCCGTTCCACGAGAAGGCCAGAGGCGAACGCCTCCACGCCCGGTTGCGCGCGAACGCTTGCGAGGAAGGCTTCGCTTGTCATGATGATCTCCAGGTTCAGCTCTTCGGCGCCGCCGCAGGCGCGGCCACCGCTCGTAGGGGCGTGGCGTAGCGCGCCAGCGCCTGCTGGTCGAGCACGACGATGCGCCAGCGCGCAAGGCGGCGCTGATCTCCCATCGCACTGTCGAGTTCGGCGCGGATGGTCAAACCGCAGCGGCCGTCCCACGTCGGCGTGTCCGCAGGATCGACCTTGGCGTTCTTCACGCACGCGGCCACCTTGAATCCCGCCGCCATGTAGGCCGGCCAGTCGAGGAGATAGCTTGGCGTTCCCTCGCGCGGCTTCACGCGCAGCGGCCGGCCGTCGGGATCGAAACTCCACGTCAGCGTGCGCTGGCTCGCGGAGAGATCGCGCGCCTCATGCGGCGTGCCGTAGTGCGCGACGAGTTCGCCCTCGACGCTCTGGCGCGCGGGGCCTTCGCCGACATCGTAGAATTTTTCCTGCCAGATCCCGGCCGCGCGCTCCTGCCCCGCGGACCCGAAGAACGCGACGGTGATCGACTCCTGCCCGCGCACGGCCTTCATGATCGGGCGCGTCTGGCGGCCCTTGCCGGTGACGCCGTTGGCGAGCGTCGTGCGCTTGATCTCGTAGTCCTCGGAGACGCACTTCAGCGTTTCTTCTGCGTCCGTCCACGTCATCGCCGCGCGCACGCCGAGCACGTCGTCGGCGGGATAGCCGATCGGGCGCGTCGGCACCGACACGATCGGCGGGCAGCGGCGCTGCGCCTTCAGGAGCGCAGCCTGTTCGGCGGTGGTTTTCCGCGGATCGATCACGGCGATGACGACCATGGCCAGGGTGCCGAGCAGGACGGCGATCCCGAGGCTCCAGCCGAGCGCGCGCGCCATCTCGCCGCGCGCACCGTTGGGATGGCCGGAAACCGGCGCCGACGGCGGCGCCTTCGCGACCGGCGCGGGCTTCGGCGGACGCGCCTTCCAGTCCCGCGCGGCCGCGCTCAGGAACCAGATCGCCCCCGCCACACAGGCGAGCGTGAAACCGATGTTGAAGATGACGTCCATGAACCCCGCCGATCCCGCAGCCGATCCCGCATCCTGGCCAGCGTCCGCTTACCCCGGCGCGCGCCGAATTGGAAACCTACGCAGCCGCCAGCGCCCTCTCGCGCCCGCCCCAGCGGGCCTGCGCCATCAAGGCGAACACCGCCGCCTGCACGAGGCCCGCCGCGATCGACAGGAGGTGCGAGGTGACCCCCGCGTCCGGCTGGACGATGAACAGGCCGTTCGCCGCCTCGAGGTTGGCGATGCCCAGCACGGCGGGCCCGGCGAAGCACAGGAGCGCGATGGTCAGCAGCGCCGCGAAATCACCGCGCCGCTGGTTCGCGCCGAGGTGGAAGAAGGCGAAGATCGCGGTCTCGCGCAGCAGGAAGGCAAACGCCGCGAACCCCACGAGCCACGACACCGGCTTTTCCTGCACGCCGGGCGCGACGACCGCGAGCGCGCACGCCGCGAGGAACGCCACGATCAATCCGGACAACGCCGACGGCCAGTAGCGGCCCGCGCCCTTCGCTCCTGTACTCAGCCGCGCACCGAGCGCCCGCCACGCGACGAAATCCTTCGGCTCGATGAGCAATGTCGCCAGCACGAGACCGTGAACGATGGCGTACACGTAGATCAATCTTCCGAGCGGGTTGTCCGCCAGTCCCCCGAGCAGCAGCGCCGGCGCAAGCAGGAAGAGTGGATACCAGAGCGGATTCGCCGGCGCCTGAAGCTCGACGCGCATCAGTCGCCACGCCGTCAGGAACGCCCACACCACGAGCATGCCGAGCGAGATGTAGCCCCACGTCTCCCACGGCAGCGACACGCCCCACCACTGCCTCGCTTCCGCACCTTCTTCCGCAATCCGGCGCATGATGCCCACCATGCCGCCGCCGCTCAGTTCTGCGCCAGACTGGTAGGCGATCAGGCCGGCGATCGTGAACACGAAAGCGTCGACACGGTCGCGGCCTCGGCCCCGGCGCACCACCGCAAGGCTCACCGCCAGCGCAACCGTGTGCGCAAAAACGCCCAGAAGCACGAGCTTTCCGGCGTTCTGCGCCGCCGTCGCCAAACCCTGCTCAATCGCATGACCGAACATCGCCACGCCAAGGCAGATCAGACCGCCAAACCACACGTAGGACGTGGCGCCGAACAGCTTGCCGAGCGTCATCGCCATCGGCGACAGCGCCGACAGCCGCTGGAAATCCCACGTCCGCTCGCGGATTTCGTCCGACACCGAACGGCCCGCCTTGAACGATCCCCATAAGCCGACGATCACCGAAAAGAGCGCCTCGGCCGCGCCAGCGAGTGCAGACGGTCTGTCCTCCCAGTCCGCCGCAAACCACGTGATCGTGAAGATGATGCCGAGCACCGTGGCCATCAGCAGCAGCCGCGTCGGTGAAATTTCCAGCCAGAGATTGCGTTTGAATTCCGGGTTCATGCGCGGCTTCCTGCTTGCGCGGCCATATAGGCGGCTTCGAGCGAGACGCGCTCCTCGGCGAAGGTCGTGACGTGGAAATTGTCGAGCACGAGCGCGCGCAGCAGCATGGCGTTGGCTTCCGCGCCGCCGTCCAGCGTGATCAGCCCGCCCGATGCGTCGGCGGTCTCGACCATGACGCCCGCCTGCGCGGCGATGCTTGCGGGAAAGCGCTGGTCAGCGCGCGCCAGCGTGATGCGCACGCGGACCGCGCCGCCGGCGGACACCGGCCCGTCGCCGATGAGCGCGCCGTCGCGCATCACCAGCATGGCGGTGGAATAATCCTCAAGCTCGGCGAGGATGTGCGACGAGACGATTATCGCCATGCCGCCTTTGGCGAGCGAGGTGATGAGTTCGGACAGGCTGCGCCGCGCTTCGGGATCGAGGCCTGCGGCAGGTTCATCGAGCAGCAATGCGGCCGGTTCGTGAACGATGGTCTGGCCGATGGCGAGGCGCTGGCGCAGGCCGCGCGACAGCTCCGACGCGCGCGACTTCACGCGATCGGCAAGGCCGATCCGCTCAACCGTACGCTTCATTGCGTCACGCGCCCTAGCGCCGGTCACGCGCCGCGCGTTAGCCGCATAGAGCAGGTTCTGCTCGATGGTGAGTTCGTCATAGAGCCCGTAGAAATCCGGTAGATAGCCCACTTTCTCATGCACGCGGCGCGGATCGTCCTGGGTGTCGACGCCGTCGATGCGCACCGCGCCCGAGAACGGCCGGTCGAGCGCCGCGAGACAGCGCAGCAGCGTCGTCTTGCCGGCGCCGTTGGGCCCCACGAGCGCCAGCACCTGCCCGCGCTCGGCCTTGAACCGGACCCCGCGCAGCGCGCGTTTGGTCGGGTAGTCGTACACGACATCTTCGACTTCGATCATGCCATGACGCTACAGCAATGTTCCGGGCGGAACCATGGCCGCCCGCCGCCGCCGTCCCGGATGGCGCGCGCGCAATTCCGCATGGACCGAATCCGCCTAGACGGAAACCGGAGATCCTGCATGCCGCCAACGCCCGCCGCCCTCACCGACTTCAGCCCCAAAGCCATCTGGGCGCACTACGGCGACGCCGTGATCGCCGGCGCCTTCAATCTCGTCGCGGCCCTGGCGATCCTCATCGCCGGCGTCTGGATCACGCGCTGGCTCGCGGCCGCGGTGAACCGCATCGCGCGCAAGCACGCGCGCATCGACAACACGCTGGCGGCGTTCTTCGCCTCGATCGTGCGCTATGGCCTGCTGGCGTTCGTGGTCATCGCCGTGCTCGACCGCTTCGGCGTGCAGACGACGCAGATCATCGCCGTTCTCGGCGCTGCGACGCTGGCCATCGGCCTTGCATTGCAGGGCACGCTGTCGAACGTGGCGGCCGGCGTGATGCTCGTTCTCTTTAGGCCCTACAGGCTGGGCGATTTCGTGGAAGTCGCCGGGCAGAAAGGCACGGTGCGCGACATCAATCTCTTCATCACCGAGCTGTCGACGCCGGCGAACGTGCAGGTGACGCTGCCGAACGCCCAGTGCTGGGGCGCGCCGATCCTGAACTACACCGCCAACGGCACACGCATGCTCGAACTGACGTTCAACGTGGCCTACAAGACCGATCTGGATGCGGCGATGAAGGTCATGCTTGCCGCGATCTCAGACGATGTGCGCGTGATGAAGGCGCCGCCGCCCGGCGTTAAGGTTTCAGCGCTTGGCGATTATTCCGTGTCGTTGCTGGCGAACCTGTGGTGCGCGGCGGGCGACATCGCGGCCCTTCGATTCGATCTCACCAAGGCCGTGAAGGACGCGTTCGACGGCGCGGGGATCGAGTTCCCCTTTCCAACCAACGTCACCTACCACATCGAAGCGACCAAAGACCGTCCGGCCTAGACCGGCAGCGACGGGATCATGCGCACGAGCGGCATGATCACCGGCTCGAGAATCGGCCACATGAAATAGCAGGCGCCGCCCACCACCATGAGCGCGAACGTGATCAGCAGTCCGTCGCGCGAGGTCATGCCGAGACCGAACATTACTATCGCGAAGCCCGGCGCGAGCGGCGCGAACGGGATGAGTCCGAGCGGGATGGTCACAAGCGCCGCGAGGACGCAGGCGAGCGCGATGAGGTTCACGAACGGCGGACTGGCGAGAAACGTCAGGCGCGGCCGCATCATGGCGTCGATCCTGCGGGCGACCGGGCGAAAGCCGGCGACGCCTTTCACCACCATCTCGCGCGACACGGACGCATCGAGCGCACGCTTCGGCAACCACGGCGTCCGCCGGCCCACGAGCATCTGCAGCGCGATCACCAGCGTGAGCCCGGCGGAAAGCCACGTCATGCCCGGCACGATGGTCGCCGGCGAGATCGAGAACAGACCCACGATCAGCAGCAGCGGGCCGTAGGAACGTCGCCCGACCGTGGCCAGCAGCTCGCGGATCGTCACCTCGTCCTTCGCCAGCGGGTTGAGGCCGCAATCCACCTGCCCGCAGATGTTGTCGAGCAGGCTTTCGAGGTCCTCGACCGGCCGGCGGCGGCGCACGCGCGCGGGCAGGTCCCGCGCGGCCGGGCGGGGCTGACTGGAAGTGGGCTGCATGGACTGTCTCCCCCGGACGGACGCTCTCCGGTCGTGTTTCACGGTCATATGGTGATGAAATGGCTGCGAGAACAGCAATGCGCGCATTTGCGCACGGGTTTCCGTCGGGCCCGCCTGCCTGCCCGCCCGCTTGCCCGCCCGCTTGCCCCAGGCGCGCACGTGAGATTCACCCCCAGACCTTGCGTCCCGCCCCGCCGCGCGGTTGAACGCCCGGCATGATCCTCTTCTCCAACCTGCCGACGATCTTCGAGCGCGCGCGCGCCGGCGCCCGGGTGCTTGATGTCGGCGGCGGGCGCCATCCGCTCAATCTCGCCACGCACGTGCTCGACCTGATGCCCTACGCCGACACTGGCGCCCACGGCGCGCTCGATCCGCAGAACGAGCGCCGCTTCACGCCCGAGACGTGGATCAACCATGACGTGTGCCGCGAGCCGTGGCCGTTCCCGGACAAGTTCTTCGATTTCTCGTTCTGCTCGCACCTGCTGGAAGACGTGCGCGACCCCATCGGCGTGTGCCGCGAACTGATCCGCACCTCGAAGGCCGGCTACATCGAGACGCCCTCGCGCGACCGCGAGATCTTCGCCAAGGCGCGCCTCTTCGAACTGCGCGCGCTCGCCGGCGCCATGCCGGACGTGGGCTTCAACCACCACCGCTGGTTCGTCGAGATCGAGGGTGCGCACATCCGCTTCACGGCGAAGGACCAGCGCCTGCTCAACAAGCGCGGCCGCTTCATCACCCGCGGCGATCTCGGGCGGAAGATGACCGAGAAGGAAAGCGGCGCGGCGCTCTTCTGGTCCGACAGCTTCACTTTCGAGGAAGCCTTCATCGACGATGCGGGCGAGGCGCTGGACCGATACCGGGCGCAGGCGCTGACGCGATTGCGCGCCTGAGGGACCGCTTCGCATGTTCCGTGCAAAGTTCAGTCATTCCGGCCGGAGCGAAGCAGAGCTTCGCGGAGAGCCGGAACCCAGGGGACCGGGCTGCGCTTGAACGCCTGGGTTCCGGATCGCGACTTCGTCGCGTCCGGAATGACTGATTTGGTATTTCAATTTCAGACAATCACGCTGCGAACGGCCGGTCCATGTCGCGCGGCAGTTCCCTTTCCACGAAACGCTTGAGCTTCAGCGTCACCTCGTCGGCGGGCCCCTGCAGCTGGTCCGGCGCGATGGGCAGCCCCACCTTCAGCGAAAACAGCTTGCCCTTCTTGTTCAGGAGCTCGTGGAACAGCGTGATGTCGCGCAGCTCCTTGGAGATGCGGTCGAAGGTGTGGAAGAAGAACGGGTACGGCCCGTCCACCCAGATCGGGATCACCGGCGCATTGTGCTTGCGCGCGAGCGACACCGCTGAGGGCTCCCACGTCGGGTCCTGGATCTCGCCGTCGATGAGGCGCGCGAGCTTGCCCGCCGGGAAGATCATCACCGGGCGTTCGTCGGCGAACGCCTTGTGCGCGGCCTTCAGGGTCTGCTTGGTCTTTTCGATCGTGCGCTTGGCCGTCACCCACTCCACCGCCACGAGCGATTCATGGAAGCGCGGGCACACGCGGTGCGCATCGGCGTTGGCGAAAAAGATTACGTCCGGGCGGATCGGGCGCAGCGCGTCGTACATCGCCACGCCGTCGGCGATGCCGGTGGGGTGATTGGCGACGATGACGCAGCGGCCCGTCTTCGGGATGCGGTCGCCGCCGCGCACGTCGAGCCGCACGGAAAGTAGTTTCGAGATGTGGTCGAGCGCTTCATGACCGCCCATGGGAGCGATGTCGTCGGCCATGCGCCGCGCTTCCTTGTAATGCAGCGCGCGATAGAGCGCGGGCCGCACCGCCGGCCACGACGGGCGCTGCGCCAGCTGCGGCGCGCGCTCCTCGATGAGCACGTCGACGATGTGCTTGTTCTCAGATGTTTCCGGGGGTGCGTCGCCGCGCAGGGCCATGAGTTCGTTCCAGTGATTTCCGGGCCGGAAAAGACCACGGCCGCGCCGCGCTGGGAAGACGTTGGGCCCCGCGCCTGTCGGCAAGGCTTGCGCCGGCCGCGCGGAGGCGGTTTCTGGGGAATTGGCCTGCCGCGAAGGAGGGAGCGCGTGAACGAACCGATCCGCCGCGTCAAGCGCCCCGCGCTGCTCGCCCTCATGGCCGCCATCGCCTGCGCGAGCGCGTTGATGGCCGGCGGCGGCCTCCTCCTGCGCGATCAGGCGCGCCTCGCGGGCCCGGTGACGCTGATCAGCGGGGCCAGGGCCATGGAGGACGCCCTCCTCGATGCGCCGTGGCTGGGCCCGGAGAACGACGGGCCGGTGGTCTGGGCGTTCACGTCCGCAGACTGCGCCGCCTGCGGCGCGTTGCCGCCCGTCGTGCTGGCCGCACTCGCCGATGAAGGCGTCGACGTGCGCATCGTCGCGGTCGCCGCCCGGGAAAGCGCCGGCGCGCAGGCGGTGGAGAGCGCCGCCGCCCTCGCCCATGCGCGCGACTGGAACGCGCTGCGCGACTGGTCCGCGACCGCCCCGCTCGAACCGACCACCACAGACAAGGCCGCCGTCGAGGGCTACACGGAGTGGGGTCGCGCTTCGTACGACCGTGTCTCCGCCTTGCTGCGCGCCAACGGCGTCGAACCGCATATGCCGGTGCTGCTCTGGCGGCGCGGGCCGGAATGGCGCGCGGTGACCAACGCGCGGCGCAACGCGCTCGACGCCGTGCGCCGCGACCTCGCGCTGGAGAGCTGAGCGCGACCCATGGGGCAGGTGCTGGACCTTTACCGCGCGCGCGTCGCAGGCGGCGTGATCGAGGCGGATCGCGCGCAGGAAGCTGCGGCGCTGCGTCTTGATGCGCTGGCGGAGGAACTCGCGGCGTGGAAGCCCGGCGGTTTCCTCAAGCGCGCCTCGCCGACGCCGCGGGGGCTCTATCTCTGGGGCGCTGTGGGACGCGGCAAGTCCATGCTGATGGATCTCTTCTTCGACGCAGCGCCCGTGAAGCCCAAGCGCCGCGTCCACTTCCACGAATTCATGCTCTCCCAGCACGCCTTCATGCGCGAGGCGCGCAAGCGGCGCGACGAGGGCAATGACGCGCTGATCACCGGCGCGACGCAGGCGGTCGCCGAAAAGGCGCGGCTCCTGTGCTTCGACGAATTCGCGGTGAGCGACATCGCCGACGCGATGATCCTTGGGCGCCTCTTCGAGCGCCTGCTGGCGCTCGGCGTCGTGGTCGTCGCCACCTCGAACCGCCCGCCGCGCGACCTCTACAGGAACGGCCTGAACCGTCAGCTCTTCACGCCCTTCATCGACCTCATCGAGCAGCGCCTGGACGTGGTGGAAATCGCCGCCGCGCGCGACTACCGGCTTGAGCGCCTGATGGCCGCGCCTGTCTACTACGCCCCGCTTGGCCCGGCGGCGGAGGAAGCGATCGACACCGCCTGGTCGCGCCTGACGCTCGGCGCAGCGCCGCATCCCGTCGTGCTCGAAGTGCAGGGCCGCCATCTCACCATCGACCGCACGGCGGCGGGGTGTGCGCGGGTGACGTTCGACGAACTCTGCGCCCGCCCGCTCGGCGCCGCCGACTATCTCGAACTCGCCGAGCGCTTCCACACCGTCATTCTGGAGAACATCCCGAAACTCTCGCCGTCCATGCGCGAGGAAGCCGCGCGGTTCCGCGTGCTCGTCGATGCGCTCTACGAAGCCAAGACCAAACTCGTCGCCAGCGCTGACGCCTTGCCTGAAAAACTCTATCCCGCTGGAGATCTGAGTTTTGAATTCGAGCGCACCGCATCGCGTCTCATGGAAATGCGATCGGAAGCGTATCTCGCATTGCCGCCGCGCGACCGCGACTTCCGCGAAGCCATCGTCGAAGGCTGAGGGTCCGGAGCCGTTCCGATCCAATGGAATCGGATCGGGGCTCCAGGTTGTTGATCGGTCGCATTTTCTTCCGACGAACCGGGATCCACTTCGTCGGAAAATGCTCTAGAATAGCCAGCTCACCGGATTCGGGAGCGCCTTGGTGTCGGACGCCTTCATGAAGCCGAAGCCCGAGCGGAGCGCCACCCATCCGAGCACGCCGGCCTTCGCCACGAATATCGCGAGCGGCCCCACAAACGGAATGAGGCCGATGATGAGGCCAAACAGCGACAGCAGGGTCCAGCCCACGCCGGCGATGATGATCGTACGCAACGCGAACTCGAAATGCGAACGCGCCCAGAACACGCCCTCGTCGCGCTTGGATGCGGAGATCACGAGCGCGGCGACGCCAAGACCCATGCCGATCCAGTCCACGAACTGGTTGCCGAGCCACATGATCGCGAACGACGCGATCGTGAGGCCGTAGACCAGCTGCACCTGCGATTTCGGATCGCGCGCGTCGAAGGCGGGCTTTTTCGGTTTCGGTCTGCGCAGCGGCGTGACATTGTTCATGTCGTTCACGGAGGCCCTCTATAGATTCAACAGCGACGGGTCGCCGCCCTGTGCGGTGATGTTGACGGTGACTGTGCGTTCGCACGCCATGCGCGGCAGGTAGTGCGGTCCGCCCGCTTTCGGACCCGTACCGGAAAGACCCACGCCGCCAAACGGTTGCACGCCAACCACCGCGCCGATGATCGAACGGTTCACATAGACATTGCCGGCGGGGACCGCCGCCTGCACGGCCTCGGCGAAGCTGTCGAGTCGCGAATGCACGCCGAGCGTCAGGCCGTAGCCCTTGCGCGCAAGCTCGGCGCCGACCTTCGCAATCTCCGATGGCGCGTAGCGAATGACATGCAGAACCGGCCCAAACACCTCGCGATCGATGCCGTCCAGCGAGGGCAACTCGACGATGGCCGGCCCGAAATACGTGCCGTCGAGGCCCTCGACCTTGCGCTGCGCCAGCACCTTGGCGGAGGTCGCCATCGCCGCCATGTGCGCGTCGAGCATCGCGCGCGACTCCGCGTCGATCACCGGGCCGACATCCGTGCGCGCGTCCGCCGGATCGCCGATGCGCAATTCGTGCATGGCGCCGACGAGCTTCTCGATGACGAGATCGGCGGTGTCGTGCGGCAGGAACAGCAGACGCAGCGCCGAGCAGCGCTGACCCGCCGAGCCGAACGCCGAGAGGATTGCGTCGTCCACCACCTGCTCCGCGAGCGCGGTGGTGTCGACGAACATGCCGTTGAGCCCGCCGGTTTCGGCGATGAGCACAGGGATCGCGCCCTTGCGCGCGGCGAGCGCGCGGTTGATGCGCTTGGCCGTATCGGTGGAGCCAGTGAACACGACGCCCCCGACGCGCTCGTCCTCGACCAGCGCCGCGCCGACGGTTTCGCCCGGCCCCGGCAGGAGATGGAGCACATCCCCCGGCAGCCCCGCTTTGTGAAAGAGCTTCACCGCTTCGGCGGCGATGAGCGGGGTCTGTTCGGCGGGCTTGGCGAGGACGGTGTTGCCCGCCGCGAGCGCCGCTGCGATCTGGCCGGCGAAGATGGCGAGCGGGAAATTCCACGGGCTGATGCAGGCGAAGACGCCGCGGCCCGAAAGTTCGAGCACATTTGTCTCCCCCGCCGGTCCCGGCAGACGTTGCGGCGCGCCGAACAGGCGTTCGGCTTCGGCGGCGTAGTAGCGACAGAAATCGACCGCCTCGCGCACTTCGTCGATGCCGTCCTGGAAGGTGCGGCCCGCCTCGCGGGCGATCAGCGCGATGAAATGATCGGCCTTCGCCTCGAGCGCATCGGCCATGGCGCGCAGCACTTGCGCACGGCCGGCGCCGCCGCGCCCGTTCCATGCGCCCTGCGCCGCGTGCGCTTGCGTGATCGCGTCGTCCACCTGCGCGACGGTTGCGTCGACGGCCCCGCCGATTGTGCGTTTCGCATCGGCGGGCGCCGTGCGCGGCGTCGGCGCCGTGACAGTGAGCGATGCGCCGCCGATGATCGGCGCGGCATTCAACTTCATCGCATCGACGGCGGCGACCGCCGCGTGCAACGCATCGCGATCCGCGGCGATGGAGAGATCGCGCCCGGTCGAGTTGCGACGGCTCGGGCCGAACAGGCCGCCCGGCGACGGCAGGCGCGGATGGCGGCGCGGCGACGCTTCCACGCGCGCGACGGGATCGGCCGCGACGAGATCGGGCGACACGTCATCGTCGAGGAAGGAATGCACGAAAGAGGTGTTGGCGCCGTTCTCCAGCAGCCGGCGCACGAGATAGGGCAGCAATTCCTCGTGCCCGCCCACCGGCGCGTAGACGCGCACGGGCGCCGCAAAATCCGCCGCCGTGTAGAGCGCTTCGCCCATGCCGTGCAGGCGCTGGAATTCATAGGCGGAAACGCCGCGCGCCTCCGCGAGCCGCTTCACCGCCACCGCCGTATGCGCATTGTGGGTGGCGAACTGCGGATAGATGTGGCCGCCGTGGCTGAGGAGGTCGTCGGCGCAGACGAGATAGGAGAGGTCGGTCGCGTGCTTGGTGGTGAACACGGGATAGTCCGCGCGGCCGTTCACCTGCGCGCGCTTGATCTCGCCGTCCCAATAGGCGCCCTTCACGAGCCGCGCCATGATCCGCATCTTCCGCCGGCGCGCCATGTCGCCGATCATTGCGATCGCCGCGCGCGCGCGCTTCTGGTAGGCCTGCACCGCGAGCCCGAGCCCTGTCCAGCCCGTGAGCGACGGTTCGCCCGCGAGCCTGTCGAGCATCTTCAGCGAAATGACGAGCCGTTCGGTTTCCTCCGCGTCGAGGCAGAGATTGATGTCGGCGTCTTTCGCGGCCCGGCAGAGATCCAGGACCACGCCGTAGAGTTCGCCGAACACGCGGTCCTCGTGGCGCGCGTCGTAACGCGGATGCAGCGCCGAAAGCTTCACTGACACGCCCGAGCGCGCTTCAGGAACGCCCGCCCCGTCAGCGCCGACCGCACGGATGGAATTGGCATAGCTTTCCAGATAGCGCGCGGCGTCCGAAGCCGTGCGCGCGCCCTCGCCAAGCATGTCGAAAGAGAAAAACGAGGCCTCGCCCGTACGCACGAAGCCGCGCCCGCGCCTGATGGCGCCCTCGATGTCGCGGCCGAGCACGAACTGCTCGCCGAGGATGCGCATGGCCTGCATGGCGCCGGCGCGTACGACGGGCTCGCCCGCGCGGCTGACGAAGCGCTTCATGAAGCCGGAGAAATCGCCGCGCAGGTCATCGGACAGCGACACCACCCGGCCAGTGAGCATCAACCCCCAGGTGCCGGCGTTCACGAGCCACGAATCAGACTGCCCGAGATGTTCCGACCACCGTCCCGACTTGATCTTCTCGGCGATGAGCCGGTCCGCGGTGTCGTCGTCGGGCACCCGCAGCAGCGCCTCGGCGAGGCACATGAGCGCCAGCCCCTCGGAGTTGGACAGGCCGAACTCCTCAAGGAAACTTTCCATCACGCCCTTGCGGCGCTTCAAGCCCCGGGCCTTGCGCACCACCGCGCGCGCCTCCGCCTCCACGCCCGCACGGGCCGGCGCATCGAGCGGGCACGCGCCGAGCAGGCCCGCGATCGCGGCGTCTTCGGGTGCATAGCGGCCCGCATCGAGGGCGTTCCAGTCAAGGAGGAGTTGCGACATCGGCGCCGTCCGGAGGTTGGGCAATAGCGACCCTTGCCTCAGATCGCCGGCGGCGTCACTGGCCCCTCAGCGGCGCGCCTGCAGTAATGTCGGCTCCTTCAGCGCGACTTCAAGGCGCAGATAGTCCGCACTGGTGCGTCGCGTGGAAAAGGGCGCGCGCCGGCGCACGAGCAGCTTGAGGTTCTCGTCAGCCGGCCGGCCAGCCAGCCAGGCGTGCAACGCACGCACTGAGTCGAAACGCCGCCCCTCTACGTCCTCCAGCATGTCTCCGAGGCGAAAGCCCGCCCGCTCCGCGCCCTCGCCGGTCTTCACATGTTCGACCTGCAGCATGGGCATGTCGCTCGACTCGGCGTCCAGAACATCCCGTTCGGCGATGAGCATGCCGGAGAGCGTGATCGCTTCCCTCGAAAGCGGCGGTCTCGATGGCGTGATCGGAACGTCGACTTCTGTCTCCGCTCCGTCGCGCCGCACCACGAGCCGCACTGAGTCCCTGCGGCCGCGCAGCGCGGTCGGAAGATCCGCAAGACCTGCCAGCCTGGGACCGCCGGCGACGCCCAGCACCACATCGCCGCCCTTCAGCGTGAAGTTGGCTGGGGCGTTCGGGAAACTTCTCGCCACTGTCAGCGTCTCGCTGTTGCCGTTGCGGAGCCAGTAGACTGGCAGCGTCGGCACCGTGGGGTCAGCCTCGTTCCTGAGCGCCGCGATGATCGGGCAGACATGACGGATCGGAACGGCGAGCCCGAGGCCCGCGCCGGGCACGCTCCCCGTGCTCACGCCGATGACTTCGCCAGCGTCGACCGACAAGAGCGCCCCTCCGGAGTTTCCGGGATTCAGGCTGGCGTCCATCTGCACATATTCCTGGTTTCCCAGCGTACGGACGCTTGAGACGATGCCGCGCGTCGCCGTGAAGGCGAGATCTCTCGGGTGGCCATAGGCGACGACCGCCGCACCCTGATCGACCTTCAGATCACAACCGAGCGGCGCCTCCGTCGTGGTTGCGGGCGCCTTGTCCGGCGACAGTCTCAGCACGGCGATGTCCAGGTGATTGTCGACGTAGATCCGCTCAACCGGCGCCCATATCGTTTCGGTGTCTCCGAATGCGATTTCAACCGTGGCGGGAGAACTCTGCGCGACATGGGCATTGGTCAGAATCCAGCCCCTGCGCTTGTCGATGAAAAATCCAGTGCCCTGCCCAGTGCCGAACCGGTCTCCGGCAAGAGGCCAGGTCACGGTCGCGCGCACCTTGACGGTGTAGTTCTGCGCGTCGCGCAGCATCACGCTCATGTCCGGCGTCGCGGCGCGAGAAACCGGCCTCCGCGGTTGCGCCCAGGCCGTCGTGGCGCACAGCGTCAGCGCCGCCGCCAATGCAAAACGCGTGACCTTCATTCCCCCACTCCTTTGTCCACCTGTCCCTAGATAGCGCGCCGGCGCCGCTAAGGCGAGGTTGCGCATGTATCGACGGCCGACGGCGACCCCGCGCCTGCGTGTCGCCCCGAAGATGTCGGGGCGGTCGGGGTGACTTCGCGGGTTTCGCCCCCTATACCGCGCCGTCAATGTCGTCGCGCCCCACACCCAAGCCCGCCGGAGCGGTTCCGGCCCCGCCGGACCAGGATCCCACCCGCCTCATGGTCGTCACCGACGCGTGGGAGCCGCAGGTCAATGGCGTCGTGCGCACGCTGTCGCGGGTGATCGCGGAGTTGCGGGCGATGGGCGTGGAGGTGGAGATCGTGTCGCCGGCGGACGGCTACAAGACGATGCCGCTGGTCACCTACGAGGAAATCAAGCTGGCGCTGTTCGCGCGCGATGACGTGGAGGAGCGCTTCAACGCCTTCGCGCCGGACGCCGTGCACATCGCCACAGAAGGCACGCTGGGCTGGGACGCGCGTTCGATCTGCCTTGAATACAAGTTCCCTTTCACCACGAGCTACCACACGCAGTTCCCGGAGTACGTCCACGCGCGCTTCTGGTGGATCCCGACGTGGGCCGGCTACGCCTTCATGCGGGCCTTCCACAACAAGAGCGGCCGCGTGATGGTGGCCACGCCATCGATGATGGAGCGGCTCGAACGCCGCGGCATGAAAAATCTCACGGCATGGAGCCGCGGCGTCGACACGGACATGTTCCACCCCTCGAAGCGCGGCCTCGACGGCGGCGTCTACAAGGACCTTCCCAAGCCGGTCTGGGCCTATGTGGGGCGCGTGGCGGTGGAGAAGAACATCGAGGCGTTCCTGAAGCTGGACCTGCCGGGCTCGAAGGTCGTGGTCGGCGGGGGCCCGCTCCTTGACGAACTCAAGGAGAAATATCCCGAGGCGAAGTTCACCGGACCGAAGTTCGGCGACGAGCTGGCGCAGCACTATGCGGACGCCGACGTCTTCGTGTTCCCGAGCTTCACCGACACGTTCGGCCTCGTGATCCTGGAAGCCATGGCCGCGGGCACGCCTGTCGCGGGGTTCATGGCGCCGGGACCGAAGGACATCATCCCGGGTTCGGGCGCCGGCGCGGTATCGGACGACCTGAAGGCGGCGTGTCTCGAAGCGCTGAAGATGGACCGCGAGACGACGCGCAAATACGCCGAGAAGTTCTCATGGCGCGCCTGCGCGGAGGACTTCCTGCGCAATCTCCAGCCGCTGCCGAAGCCCGAAAAGAAGCGCTTCTGGCGTCGCCTGCGCGCGTTGCGGCGGCGCAAGCCGAAACCCGGGCCCGGCCCCGCTCAATAGATGGAGACAGGACGCGCTCAGGCGCGTCCCGCCAACCCGACCGCCCTCCGGTCAGTCCTACCAGCGGATGGACTTGCGGAGACGATAGCGCAGCCAGATCGCGAGCCCGTTCATCAACAGCGTCGCAACGAGAAGCACCACCCCCGCCGCCGCGGCGTTCTGCAGGAACGCCTCTTCCGGACGGCTCGTCCAGTTGAACATCTGGATCGGCAGAACGGTGAACGACTGGGACAGCCAGCCGTGCCCGTCAGCCGTGAGCGGCAACCAGCTCATGAACATGTCCTGCTGCGTGATGGCGACTTCATTGCCCGCGCCGTCGAAGTAGGTCTGCCCGACCTCGTTCGGCGAGATGAACGGCAGGAAGGCCACAAATGTCAGCGCGCCCACGAGAATGAGCGGCGCGGTCTCGCCGATCGCGCGCGACAGCGCGATGATCACGCCGGTGATGATGCCGGGCGCGGCGTACGGCAGCACGTGGTGGGACGTCGCCTGCCATTTCGTGGCGCCGATGGCCATCGCCGCCTCCCGGATTCCCTTCGGCACGCTGCGGACCGCCTCGCGGGCCGCCACGATCACGACCGGAAGGATCAGCAGCGCGAGCGTGAGGCCCGCCGTGAGAATCGTCTGGCCGAAGATCGGATTCGCCTGCCCGAGGCCGTAGACGAGAAAGCTGAGCGCCAGGAGGCCGTAAATCACGGACGGGACGCTGGCGAGATTGTTGACGGTAATCTCGATGATGTCGGTGATCACGCTCTTGGGCGCATATTCCTCAAGGTAGAGACCGGCCAGGACGCCGACCGGGATGGCGACCGCGGCCGTCGTCAGGATCACGAGAAGAGAGCCCACCCACGCGGAAAGGATACCGGATTGCGCGGGCGATGAAGACGGAAACTGAGTGAAGAACGCCCCGTTCAGGCGCGGTGCGCCGTCGTTGTAGAGGCCGACGAGGATCATCGTCAGCAGGAGCACGCCGAGGACGGTGGCGAGCAGGCCGCAGACGATGAAAATCTTGTCCAGGAGCTTGCGGCGCCCGAGCTGCGTCGGCGTCGCGAATGTCTCGAGCTTGATGCCTTCAACGGCCATCTCAGTAGACCTCCCGATAGCGACGTTGCAGCCAAAAGGCGATGAGGTTGATGATGAGCGTGATGACCAGCAGCGAGAATCCCGCGGCGAATATCGAGTGGAACTCAACGGTGCCCACCGCGACGTCTCCGATGGCGACCTGTGCGATGTAGGCCGTCACCGTGGCCGCCGATTCGGTGGGATCGATGGTGAAGTTCGGTTGCTGGCCGCCCGCGATCGCGACGATCATTGTCTCTCCCACGGCGCGCGACATCGCCAGGATGAGCGCGCTTGCGACGCCTGACGCCGCCGCCGGCAAGACCACGCCGACGGCTGTCTCAAGCCGTGTCGCGCCCATGGCGAGGGATCCTTCCCGCAGGGCGTTCGGCACTGCGCGCATCGCATCTTCAGACAGCGACGCGATGTAGGGCACGATGAGAAAGCCGATGACGAGGCCGGCCGAGAGCAGGTTGAATGTCGGGAGATCCGGGAACAACGAGGCGCGCAGGAAAGGCGTCACCACCGTCAGCGCGAAATAGCCATAGATGACCGTGGGCACCGCGGCCAGGAGTTCGAGAACGGGTTTGATCGTCTCCCGCGCCTTCGGGCTGGCGAATTCGGAGAGATAAATCGCCATCAGCAGTCCGACGGGAATGGCGAGCGCCAGCGCCACGCCGGTCGTCAGGAATGTGCCCGCGAGCAGCGGCGCGATGCCATGGCGCGGATTTTCGAACAGCGGCGACCAGACCGTGTCGGTCAGAAAGCTCACGATGGACACGTCCGAGAAAAAGCCGGCCGATTCCTTCAGCAGCGTGTAGAATATGGCGATCGTGATCAACACGGCCATCGCGGCAGAGAGGAACAGTATCCCTTCGATCACGCGTTCCAGCGGACGGAACCGCTTGCGTGTGAAGTCCAGGTCAAGCCTCGTCGTCACGGGTGCTCCTTCGGCGGTTCTCAAACAGCCTCTCGTCGCGCGTTATTCGGCAGTGGTCGTTGAAGGGGCCGTCGAAACGAGCGGCCGCGCGAGGATTTCGGTGATCTTGACGCCGACCGCCTGCTCGCCGCCAAAGGCGGTGCCGACCGCGCGATCGGCGACGCGCTTGGAGATGGCGGCGTAGGCGTCGCCTGGGAGCGCCACATAGCCGACCCGCTGCGCAAAGCCGCCGGCGCCGTTGGTGAAGTAGTCCACGAACATGCGCACCGGAGCCCGCTCCAGCGCCGCCGCATTCACATAAATGAAAATGGGCCGCGACAGCGGCTGGTACGAGCCGTCGGCCACGTGCTCGGGCGACGGCGTTACGGGGGGGCCGCCATTGTGACTGATCGCGAGCGCCTTCACCCGTCCGACATTGCCGTGAAGATAGGCCATGCCGAAATAGCCCATCGCACCCTTGTCGCCGGCGACGCCCTGCACGGTCACGTTGTCGTCTTCAGTCGGCGTGTAATCGGCGCGGGAGGACTTTGCTTTCCCGACGACCGCTTCCGTGAAGTAGTCGAACGTCCCGGACGCGGTGCCCGCTCCGTAAAGCGTCAGCGGCGTGTCGGGAAAAGCGGGGCTGATCTGGCGCCAGTTGGTGACCTTGCCTTCCGACTCAGGTCTCCAGGCCTCCTTCAGTTCGGCCGACGTGATCGATTGAAGCGGGTTCGCCGGGTTGACGACGACGGTGAGGGCGTCAAACGCGATCGGTAGTTCGAGGAACTGCACGCCCGCGGCCGCGCAGGCGGCAAGCTCTGCCGCGATGATCGGCCGCGAAGCGCCTTGAATGTGCGTCTCGCCGCGGCAGAACTTGCGGAACCCGCCGCCAGTCCCCGACTCGGCCACCGTGACGCGAATACGTCCGTTCTGGGCCTTCTGGAATGCCTCTCCCGCGGCCTCGGAGACCGGAAAGACGGTCGAGGAGCCATCGACGACGACGGTGAATATCCCGCTGCCCTCGCCCCCGCGCTTTTGCGTTCCTGAATCGCCACATGCGACGAGCCCGAGAACCGCCGCCGTGCAGAGGAGGACGCGCGTCGCGATGATGACCTGATTGGATTTCACAGCACCGTTCTCCCGCATGCGATCTTTTGATCGATGCAAACATCCAGACCGATTTGTCGCGCCACGGATAAAAACCGTCAGCAACTGGGACACGACCGATTTGCAACGGTTTGATGACAGCCGACATGTCCCCGGCCCCGGCGACGAGGGCTCCTCTTGCCGTGGGCGGTGGCGTTGTTCAAGATTATTCGGTGCTTCATGTGATGACGAACGTAGCGCTGGCCGGTCTCGTCACTCTCGTGGCCGTCATCGACGCGCGAACCTACCGTATCCCCGACGCCTTGAATGCGTTGATCGTCGTGGCGGGCCTGACAGCCAACTGGCTTCTCGGTCGCGATCTCGCGTCAGCGGCGATCGGCGCAGGCGTCGGCTTTGCCTCGATCTTCGTCGTGAATTCCATCTACAGGCAAGTCCGGGCCCGTGACGGCATCGGCATGGGCGACGCCAAACTCATGGCGGGAGCCGGCGCCTGGGTCGGCTGGACCGGTCTGCCGCTCGTCCTGCTCGGAGGCTCGGCGCTGGGGCTCGCCTACGCCATCGCTCTTCGGAGGAAGGCGGGCGACCGCATTCCGTTCGGACCGTTTCTGGGTGTCGCGCTGTTGATAACCTGGTGCGTGATGGTCACGCCCTGGCCCGCCCCGGCGGCGTAATACCGAAAACCGTCGCCCCACCCTGCAAGCCCCACCCTGCAAGCCCTGTGCTGCAAGCCCCGTCCGGCGCGGGGCGAATGTCAGCACCCGCCGTCAGGTCCGCTTGCAGGCGACCAGTCCGCCAACCGGAACGACAGAAGCATCGCCGCCGTCGTTCGCCACCCGCATGATGCCCCGTCCGACCACCGCGCCATCCGACATCGTGCGACGCTCATCGAACGCAACCTCCAGCTCGACGCGCATCGCGCCATCGGAGAATTGCTGGGTCTCGAAGTGCCCGAATTGCGGTTCGCCCGCGAAACCGGACCGACGCAGCTCCCTGACGCGCCCGTCGATCCGCACGCGCACGACGGCAGGCGCATCGTAGGCGACGGCGAGAAGGGACTGGTCGCGATCCCGCGTCCAGAGGAACAGGCCGCACTGGCCCGCCTCCAGCTTCTGCGCGCCGAGCGCCTGAAGCGACAAATCCGCCGCGCGCGCGGCGCCCTGCGCTCCCAGCACCGCCAGGCAGGCGGCGAGAAGCAGTGCGGATCTCATCACGGGAGCCATTTGATTTCCTTGGTCTGCCTCAGATACGGCTCGTCGGGTACAGGCTGGAATCCGATTGCAGCGTATGCCGTCGATCGCGCCAGACTAGCGGGTATGATGTCAGCCTGCCAGCGCAGGGCGCCCTCGGGGCGAAGCACGATCACGGCCCGGAACCGTTCGGCGCCTGCGTTTCCCTCGATCGGCAACCAGGCTTCCTCCTGCGAACACACCGCGGTTCCATTGAGAAATGGCCCCGCGCCGCCCAGGAGGCGCCCGTTCCGTTCCAGGATGTCGCTCGAGAGCGCGCCCGCCGCGCTGGCGCACGTCTTGCCGTTGAAACGAAGGTCGAGGCCCTCGATGGAGGTCGTCCCCTCAAGTCCGCTCCAGACAACCGGGGCGCCGCGCAGCGTGAGCCGCCGCGACTGAACGCGGCGGACGCCGCCCGCGGCAACCGTCACGGCGAGGTCTCCGTCGAGGTCATCCCCGTCGAAAGACGTCCGCACGCCCACCCCGCCTTCGAGGAGCGAGCCCGGATCGATCCGCCAGTGGAGGGTTCCCGCATCGAGGCCATTGACCTTCGCGCCGTCGAATTTCGCATTCCAGATGCTTCCAGATCCCGCAACATACGAGAACCCGCTGGCCCTGGACGGAAGCAGGAGCGTCGCGGGCGCGAGCGCAACCGAGCACGCCAGGAGCGCCGCGATGAAGAACCCGATGTGCCAGGGCTTCAACCCGATCGACTGAAGGTTCACCGCCGCGCTCCGATCTCGAACTCCGCGCTCGCCGCAAGACCATCGTCGGCGCGCACGATGGCGGTGCGTCGCGCCACCACGCCGTTGCGGCCGACGTCGTCGATCCAGCGGAAGAGACCGCGGGAATCCGAAGGTCCGAAGACCACGACCAGACCGTCGGCGCCGATCGATTCCACACGCTCGATGACAAGGCCGTTGCTCGCCGCGGCGGCAAGCGCGACCTCGCGTCGGTCGCCGCCCTTGGGCGGCGGCGGGCCTGCCGCCTGGATCTTGCCGACATCGGCAAGAAGCGCCCTTGAAGCCGCCAGTTCCGAAGCGGCGGCGGAACGGAACGTCGCCGCCTTCTGGTAGATCACCGCCGGTGCAAGCACCGCGAACAGCAGTAGCGCTGCGATACGGATGATCAGGCGCTCGCGGCTTGACCGCGCGCCCCACCACGATCCGAGTGCGTCCATCATGGCGCTTCCACGATCAGCTCGACGAGATGCCGGCCCGCTTCGGGCCGACGCTCCCGCACTTCTGCTTTCAGATTTCGTTCTGAAAGCGACGCAACAAAGGCGTCGAGCGCCCCTGCGTCGCTCGCTGAAAGCACCAGCGACACGCGGCGCCCCGGCTCGGCGTGCCGTACTTCCTCCAGGCGCACCAGCGGATGCGCTTCGAGCGCCGGAATCAGCCTGGCGTTCAAGGCGAGGACGGGATGGGCGCCCGAGTGCGCGATTTCATTGCGGATCGCCGCCACCTGAGCACGCAGGTTGACGATCCGCCCGATGTCCGGACGCGCGGCGCGAAAGTCCCGTTCCGCCAGTTCCAGCGTTGCGACGGCCGCGCGCTTGTCGCGCATGCCCGACACGATTTGCGCGCCCGTCTGGACCAGGAAGACGAGAAACAGGAACGCGAGCGCAAGCCGCCAGAAACGCCAGCCGCCGCCCTCCGCTGACTTCAGCGCGAACCGTCCCTGACGCAGATCGGGCGCCTGGGAGGAACCGGCCGCCGCCGCACGCGCCAGCACGTGCTGCGGATGGCCCGCATTCTCCAGCGGCTCGACATCCAGACCGGAGAGCGCCTGGCGCCATGCACCGTCGGGGCCCGGCGCCATGCGGAAGCGACGGATCGCGCCATTTGAGTCCGCGAGCCACCTCCGGAAGAGGCTCGGCGCGAGCGCGCTTTCAATGGCGTACCCGCCGGTCGCGCCGCCCGCCACCAACGTTAGGTCGCCCACCTGCACGATATCAGCCGCTCCCTCCGGCGTTGGCCACAGCGTGAAATCCGCGAACACCTGCACCGGCTCAAATCCCACCGCGTGACACGCGTCGATCCAGGCCTGCAGTCGCGTGGTCGCAATAACCGCCACGAGACGCGCGCCCTGGTCGTTGACGCTCTCGCCGATCGCGTAGTGCATGTCGTCGGTGGATTGCGCCAGCGCCCCTTCGAACATGAGCTGAGCGGCCGCGCGCGCCTGCGCTTCGGACACCGCGGGTATGTCGAACCGGCGAACCCGGACATCGGCGCCAGGAATGATCAGAATGACGTCCTGCGGGTCCCCGCCCGCGCGGGGCGCAAGCGGCGCCATCGCCTCCACGCTTCCGTCGCCGGCGATACGCAATCCGAGGATCGCGGCGGACGGATCCGGACCGCCGACGAGGACGATCTTTGCTGCGCTCACAACACGTTCCCCCTCGCACCGACGCCGTAAACCCGACGCAACACGCGAACTCCACCCGTGGTGTCAATGAGCGAAACGACGTTCTCCGAGACCCGCCGGTTGATGACGCGCCCATGCATGATGAAATAGCGTGACGAAACAGAGAGTTGTTGACGCAGGGTCTCTGGCGTCTCCATGCCCGAAATGCGCGGGTGAGCGAGGAACGCATCGATATCCGCCCAGCCGCCGCGCGGCCGCGAGCGGATGATCTCGCGGGCGGCGGCCGGATTCAGTTCGCCGCCGAAGATTGTCGCAAGGACTTCGGCTTGCGCGGGCAAGATCGTGTTCACATTGACCGTCGTTGGCGCGGCATCCGGCCTCACGCAGGCGAAGCGCGACAATTCGATGGCCGTCTCGGCATCGAAACCCTCCACCCTGCGCAGTTCCGCAAGATCGCCGAGCAGCGTGTTTCCCGGGCGGTAGCTGCGGCCGGACTGAGCATAAGCGGAATCCTCGCCGCCGCCGGGGAGCGCAACCTCGTCGCTGTCGATCCAGTCGGTCAGCAGTGCGCTGCTGTTGGCGCCAGAGTTGACCCCGGCCAGATCCAGCAACCTCGCGAACTGCACCTGCCCCGCGGGACGCGCGACGTACGATCCGTCCTCGTTCCGTTCGACCACGCTGTTCAGGTTGAAGCAGTTCGAGCCGTCGGTGACGGTGATTGTCAGGTTTCCATCGTCGAGAGGAAACCCGACCGGCCTGCCTTGCCACTCGGACTGGTCGATTGCCGCGCTTGCATCCTTGAGGCGCGCGATCTGGCGCTGTGCGAGGCCTTCGGCGCCCACCAGATACCAGCGCGCCTGTTCGATGCCGCTCTGGTTGGCGGCTCTCTTGAGACTGAAGCGCGCCGCCTCCACGACGACGACCGCAAACGTGGACATGATGGCGAGCATCACGAGGACGAGCGCGAGCGCGGCGCCTTCGTCGCGTCTGAAGCGGGCGTTCATGACGCCGGCTCCACAAGAACTTCTATCCTGATGTCGCCGTACCGCGGCACGACGCCGACGAACGCGATCGCCTTCGGCAGCCCGCCGACGCCATCGACGACCGACCAGTCGGCGCGCCAGTTCGCGCCATCGAAATACTCGAACCTCCCGTCACGCACGGAGCGGAACACGATCCGGTCCGGAACCGCGGCGCCGGCGTCCGCCGCGGGATCGAGATCGACGCGACTGCGCCGCACGAGCGCGCCATCGTCGAGAAAATACCTGATGGCGTAGAGGCGGCCGAGTCCCTGGCCATCGCCGCCCACATCGGTTCCGCCCCGGACGAAGGCCAATCCCTGGCTGGCTGATCCCACAAATGCCGGGATCCTGGCGCCATCGACCTCGCGTGTTGCCCGGTAAGCGATCTGCAGCGCGTCCGCGCCCAGCAGCGCACGCGCCGACTGAAGCTCGCGCAGCGCGGACTGCGATTCCGAAACCGCGCGCTGGCTCCCCACGCTCTGCATCAACATGGCGACGCAGCCGGTTGCGATCAGGCTGAAGACAAACAGCGACACGAGCGCTTCCACCAGCGTGAAACCCGCATCGCCGCGCGCGTTCCTGTTTGCATTCGGTCCGACGCCGTTCATCGGGACGTCTCCGCGCGGAACGCGTCGATGGAAACCGGCGCGGCGCCCGCCACGCCCGCCTGATCGACCTGCACGGTCACGCGCACGATGCCGGGATCGGACGTCGGCGCAACAAGGCGCCGCCACGCGAAAGTCCTGCCCGCAAGCACTTCTTCGCCAGAGGTCTGTCCGATCTCGGGATCGGCCGTCGACGCCAGCGAACGGACCAGGATGTTCTGCGCCTGCATGGTCGCGAGCGCGTGCGCTTCGGTGCGCCGCAATGTCGAGATCGAGTACGTCTGGAGCTGGACAAGCCCCACGCCGGCCATCGCGAACACGGCGAGCGCGACCAGACCCTCGACGAGTGAAAACCCGGCGTCCGTGTCACACGGCCTGCTTTTCGCGCGCCGTGCGCGCGCTGGTCTGCGCTCAGTCATGACGCTCGACGCTTACCTGGCCGCTTCCGTCCACATCGATATCAAAGCGAACGCCGGACGCCGTGAGCACCACCCGCGCCGGCGTGGCTCCGACAACAGGATCAAAGACAATGGACCGCTCGTCGTCGCGCACCGAGAGGTCGCTCCCGCGGCCTTCGACACGGTAGCTTGCGCCCTCGGGCCATGCGCGAAATCCGAGGAGAGAGCTTCCCTCCGCCCGGCTCCAGCCCTCTTCGCCCAGGAGGGCGAATCCATATCCCTTGCTTGTCGTCACCAGCGCGACCGGCCGGTTCATCAGCACGCTTTCATCGGCGGCATGTGCGAGGCGCGCCGCAAGCCGCTCGGCCGCTTCATGCGCATGCCGGGCAGGGCTGGGCGCAGACAGGACAACCGCGCCTGCCAGCAATCCCACCATCGCAACCGTCACCAGCGTTTCGACCAGCGTATAGGCGCTTTCGCCGTCACGATGCTGACAGGCGTCACTGCCAGTTTCCGACGTCCGCATTCGCGCCCTCTCCGCCTTCCTTGGCGTCCGCACCGAGCGAGTACAGGTCATACTCGCCTTTCGCGCCCGGATTTACATAAATGTACGTACGACCCCACGGATCGTTGGGAAGCCGCCGGATATAGCCGGCCGCGCGCGGAGCGCCCCCGACCGCCGCGCCGCCCGTCGCGCCGGCCGTAGCCCCGGGCGCCAGCGCTTGCAGCCCTTCGTCCGTGGACGGCAGACGCCCCTGTTCTAGGCGGAAGAGTTCAAGCGCCTGCTCGAGGACGCGGATATCGGCGCGCGCCTTCTCGACGCGAGCCGCCGCCTGCGACGGCAGAACATTGATGGCCACGATCGCGGTGATCAGGCCGATGATGACAATGACCACCATCATCTCAACGAGCGTGACGCCCGCATCATGCGCCATTTTCCGCGGCGTTGCGGGCGTTGGGTCGGTCTGGTTCACAGTATTCATCCGATCGCAAGTTGATTGAGCTGAAGCACGGGAAGCATGATCGCCAGGACGATGGAGGCCACGATGACGCCCATGAATACAATGATCGCCGGCTCCAGCAGGCTGATCGCCGCGGCGGCGAAGGCTTCAAACTCCTGGTCGAGATATTCCGCCGCCTTGTCGAGCATCCCCGGCAGGTCGCCCGCATTCTCGCCGCTCGCGGCCATGTAGACCACCATCGCAGGCACAAACCCGCTGCGCCGCATGGCGAAGGAAAGCGGCTCGCCCGCCTCGATCGCCTCCCCCATCCGGTCGACGGCCTTCGCGGCGATCCTGTTTCCCACGGACCCGCGCGCGATGCGCACGCTCTCCAGAACAGGCGCGCCCGACGCAACGAGCGTGCTGACGGCGCGAATGAACCTGCTTGCGGATATGGCGGCCGCCCACCGCCCGATGATGGGCGCCCGGAGAAAACCGGCGTCGACGTTTTCGCGCACGGCTTCACGCTGCAGTGCAAAGCTGAGCGCCGCCACGCCCGCGCCGACAGCGACAAGGATGAAGAACCAGTACGCCGCGAGGAAGTTCGACACTCCGATCAGGATGCGCGTGATCAGCGGCAGCTTTGCCTCAAATGCCTGGAACTGCTCGGTCAAACTCGGCACCACGAAGATCATCAGACAGATGACCACAAGAGACGCGACGACGCTCAGCACCGCTGGATAGATCATCGCCGCCGTCACCTTCGCGCGCAATGCGTGGGCGCGCCCGAGGTGGTCGGCAAGGCGGGTCAGCACTGCGCCGAGGTCGCCCGACCGCTCTCCAGCGGCGACGGCGGCGCAGTAGAGGCCGGGAAACGAGCGAGGATGGAGCGCCATCGCATCCGACAGACGCAAGCCCTCAACGACGCCGGACTGCACATTCGCCATCACGCGGCGCGCGACCGGGCTCTCCTGCTGCGCCGCGACCATCGTCAACGCTTCGTCGATCGGGACCGACGCGCCAATCAGCGTCGCAAGCTGCCTGGTCACGAGCATGAGGGACTTGTGGCCAATGACGTCGCCGGCGCGCAACGCCGTCGCGACTCCGGTGGGAGTCGCCTCGTCTTGCGGCTTCACGCCGACCGCAAGAAGCTTGCGACGCGCCAGCAGCCGACGCGCGGACGGCTCATCGACCGCATCGACCGACCCGGTGCAGCGCCGACCGTCCACATCAAGGGCGATGTACTGAAATTGCGCCACGCTCCTAGGCCGCCTCCGCCGGGCTGCACACGCGCAAGACATCGCTCAGCGACGTGATCCCTTCCGCCGCGCAGCGCAGACCGCTTGTCAGCAGCGGGGCGCTCGCCCTGAATGCGTGGGCTGAGAGTTCCTGCTCGCTCGCGTTCGCATGGATCAGCCGGCGGATCTCGTCATCGACAGTCACGAACTCATAGAGCCCGACGCGCCCCGTGTACCCGGTTCCATTGCATGAACCGCATCCGTTCGCCTCGTAGACGCCGTAGCTGTTCAAACCGGCCGCGGCGAACATCGCGGCCTCCGCGTCGCCGATCACCGCGGGCTTGCGGCAGTGCGTGCACAGACGCCGCACCAGTCGCTGGGCCACGATCGCGCGCACCGTGGACGCAAGCAGATAGGGCTCAACGCCCATGTCCTTCAGGCGCGTGATCGCGGCGACGGCGTCGTTGGTGTGAACCGTGGAGAAGACGAGGTGCCCGGTAAGACTGGCCTGGACCGCGATCTGCGCGGTCTCGGGATCGCGGATTTCCCCGACCATGACAATGTCCGGATCCTGCCGCAGGATCGCGCGGAGGCCTGCCGCGAAGGTCATCCCGATCTTGGCGTTGACCTGCGTCTGCCCGATGCCGTCGACCGCGTATTCGATCGGATCCTCGACGGTCAGGATGTTGCGCGTCCTGTCGTTCAACACGTTCAGCGCCGCGTAGAGCGTGGTCGTCTTGCCCGATCCGGTCGGCCCGGTCACGAGGATCACGCCGTTCGCCATCGAGAGCGCCGCACGGAAACGTGCGAGCATCTCAGGGTCCATCCCGAGGGATTCCAGGCTGCGAAGCCCCTGGTCGCGGTCCAGGATCCGCATGACGACGCGCTCGCCGTAGCGCGAAGGAAGGGTCGATACGCGCACGTCCACCGCCCTCCCGCCAAGCGAGAGAGAGATGCGACCATCCTGGGGCAGGCGCTTTTCCGCGATATCGAGACGCGCCATGACCTTGATGCGCGACACAAGGCGAGCCCGCGCGCGCGGCGGCGCCTGGAGAACCTCGCGCATCACGCCGTCGATGCGCAACCTCACGACGAGCGCATTCTCGAACGGCTCCACGTGGATGTCCGAGGCGCCTTCCGCGATCGCCTGGGACAGGATGCCGTTGATCAGACGAATGACGGGCGCGTCGTCCTGGCTGTCGAGAAGATCGGCCGAGCCCGCGCCATCCGACAGCGCCTCGAGAATCTCGCTGTCGATACCGTGCGCGATGGATTGGGCGGCCTGCGTCGTGACCGCGTAGCTCTGCGACAGCGCGTCGTCGAACGCACCCGCTTCGAGAGGAACCACCTCGAACGCCGCGCCGAGCCAGCGTCGCACTTCCACCAGGGCGAGCGGATCGGCGTCCGCTCTCATGCCGATGCGCCAGGGCGGACCGCCCGACAGGACGACGACGCCCCGTGACTTGGCGAATCCGTAATCGAGCCTCAGCTGTTCGCTGGCCTCACCCGTTTGCACGACCGCCTGTGTCATACCCTGTTTCCGCAGTGCCCATGCCCGCGCAGTCGACGTCCAGGGACGAGAGACGAACGCCCCGTGCGCCGCGTCAACGCGCGACCGTCAGTGGTTGGGTACCACCCGGACGGCCTCTTCGTCCACGGGGCGGAGCGGCGGCTGAAGGGAACTGCCAAGCTCCCGGTCCAGCTGGCGGCCGATCGCGCCGTCCAGCGCGTTTCCGTCTCGAAACCGCCTGTAGTGCTGGTCGGTGACCGCGTTGACCTGATCGGAACTGCTGACAATTGTCGGTCGCAGGAACACCATCAGGTTTGTGCGCTGGCGCGCCTTGCCTTCCGTACGGAACAGGCGGCCGACAACGGGGATCGACCGAAGACCCGGAATGCCTGAAACAGAACCCTGAACGTCTTCCTGGATCAATCCGCCAAGGACGATCACATCCCCCGCGTCGACCTGGACGACCGTCTCGATCGCGCGCCGGTTCGTGATCAGGTCGGTGGAGTCGCTGACCACGGGGCCGAAAATGCTCGACACTTCCTGCTTGATGGCAAGGCGGATCGCGCCGCCTTCGCTGATTTGCGGGCGCACTTCAAGCTGCACGCCGACATCTTCGCGCCGGACGGTCCGGAACGGGTTGTCGTTGTTGTCGCTGAGCGTTTCACCAGTCGTGATCGGGATCTGCTGACCGACCAGAATGGAGGCGGTCTCATTGTCCAGGGTCATGATCGACGGCGTCGACAGGACATTTGAATCCCTGTCCTCGCTCAGCGCGTTGAGGATCAGACCCAGTATCGCCCCGCTGTCATCCTGTCCGCCGACGCCCGCCACCAGCCCGTTCGACCCCAGCAGGGAAGACACCGCGGCCCGGCGCAGATCGCTGATCGCAGCGCTCGAGTCATCGTCGTCGTCGCCCTCAAGCAGAAGAGCGCCCGTCGCGGCCAACAGATTGGGCGCTGAATTCGCATAGCTCGTCGAGAGAAACGGCACAGCGCTCGTCCCATCCCCGGCGGCGATGAACTGGACGCCCAGTTCCCGCGCCGCCGTGTCCGACACCTCGACGATCACCGCCTCGACGAGAACCTGCTGTCGGCGGATGTCGAGCGCGTGGACGACGTTTGCGAGCGCTTCCTGGGTTTCGGTGTCGGCGCTGATGATGAGCGAGTTCGTCGCGCGGTGCGCGGCGATGTTCGCGCGCCGCCCCGGCGCGTTTTGCTGGGCGACGCCGTCCCCCGTCGGCGTATTCAGGGACGCAGCGATCTGCTGCAGCACCGGAACAAGTTCCTCCGCCACGGCGTAGCGCAGTCCCACGACCTGAACGCCGGATCGGGATTCGGCGCCGACATCGAGATCGCGCAGCAGCGGCTCAAGCTGATCAAGCATGCGCGGCTCGCCGCGCAGCACGACGGTGTTGCTGCTAGACACAGGCACGACCTGGACGAGCGTCCTGGCGCCGGCGTCGTCTCCGACCGCGGCGGCCAGACTTTGCGCAACGCGCGCCATTTCCGCGGCCGATGTATTGTTCAGCCGGACCGAGCGATACGAGGAGGTGTCGCGATCGAGCTGGCCGATAACCTCGCGGAGGCGATTGATCGTCGATCCATAGTCGACGGCGACCACCGCATTGCCGCGACGGCTGACTGTCACCTGCCCACGCTCCGACAGCATCGGCCTGAGCGCGTTCGCGACGGTCTCCGCATCGGCGAAGCGAAGGTTGAAGACCTGTGAGACGTAACGGTTGTCCGCGGGACCAGCGCCCTGCGACGCCGGTTCGCGCGCCGCGACCGCCTCAGGGACAATGCGGTAGGCGCCCTGCGCGGTCGGAACCGCCACGAACCCGTTGACCCTCAACGTCGACATGAACACATCGAACAGCTCGCGCTCCGAGAGCTGCTGCTGGGCCAGCACAGAGACCTTTCCGGTCACGCGCGGATCGATGATGAACGTCCGCCCTGTCGCGTTCGACACATCTTCAATGAATGCGCGGATATCGACCTCGCGCATGGCGACCGCGCTCCCGCCAGGAGGCGCCTCTCGGGCCGACTGCTGCGCAAGCAGCGCATCCGGAGCCGCCGACGCGAGCCAGGCCAGGCCGCACGCGGCCGCGAAACCAGATACACGTTTCAGGGTCACGTCAGCGATCCGCTTTCGATTTTCACCAGGATCACGCCCTGATCCGGACGGCGCAGTGTAAGTTCGATCGTCGCCGACGGCCCGATCGCGCCCAGGACACGCGCCGCATCGCCTATGCCGGCGCCGTTGATTGCTACGATCGCATCCCCCTGCCGAAGGCCCATCGCCTGCAACGAAAGCGGCACCGGTCTGTCAAGCACAAGTTCCTTGCCCGGTCCGGCGCTAGACGTCTGAAGCCGGATGACCTCGCCAAAAAACGCGACCAGATCCGCCGTCGCGACAGCAGCCGCGCCGGGCGTCTTCGCGACTTCCGGAACCGCAAGGGCCGCGGAAAGCCGGTTGGGAACGACATCGATTCTCTGTTCGAGGCCGGCCGTGGCGAATGGCGAGCGCACCGCCGATCGTCCCTCCGCGACCGTCTCCTCCAGCGCCTCGCTACGCGTGGCGACGACGGGAATCGCGCTGGGGCTGTCGACCGGCGCGGATCGCCCGAGCACCGCCGAAGCAAACGAGACCGCGGGCATGGCGGTTTGCAGGGAAAGCACGCTCGCGCCGCCCTCATACTCAAGGACTATTCCCGTTGAGTTCACGGCTGAGAGGCGAACGCCGGCCGTCAGATCCTGACCGACCATGAACGCCCTCTGAGCGCCGTCAGGCATCGTGACGACTGCGCCGCTCCTGGTTGCGTCCTCGGAAATGCGGATCCCGGAGAGCTGCACGGTCGCGACATAGGCCGCGGCCGCGTTGGATACGCCGTCGGCGGATTCTTCCGCTGGCGCGAACGACGACCGGAACTCCTGCGCGACGCGAGCAGCCGAGGCCGCATCAGATCCGGTTCGCCAAGCTTCCTCAGTTCCTGCGGTGTCGACGGCGCCATGGGCGGTCGGCGCCAAAATCGACCAACCGGCCTGCGCGCAGCCAAAAGCCACCGCCGCAAGAACGGCGGCCTCCATGCCGGGACGGACCGCGCCCTGAATATGCCCGACCACGCGGGAACGTCCGACAAGCGGGTGGAGTGATTTCTTCATTGTGGTTCCCGCGAGAGTGCAGTCATTGGAGGAGTCCCGCCAGTCATCTGGTTGAGAAGCCTCAAGACATTTTTCGTGCAAAAGCAAGCGGCAACCCCCGACCAACCCGTCGAGGGTCGCCCCTGCCCATTTAGAACTTCGCTCCCAGGCTGACCGAAACCGACCGCCCCAACGCGTAGGTGTTTGCTTCAGTCCGTCCCAACGCCGAGTTCTGGTACTCCTCATGGTCTTCATCCAGGAGGTTGCGTCCGCTGAGCCCGAACGTGAAGTCCGATCCGCCGATCTTGATGTCACGGCGGTAGACGAGATCCACATTGAAACCCGGATCTTCGATCGTGTCCGGCAGCGCGCCCAGGCCGCGCCGCGCGATCCGCTCACTCACCCAGCCAACCAGCAGCGTGAGCTGCGATTGCCCGGTGTCGTAGCCGAACTGCAGGTTGGCGATGTTTTCAGACGTCCCCTGGAGCTGCGATCCGTCGAGACTGAACGCCGAGGCGGGAACCGCCAATCCGTCAGACGGATTGATCACGGTGTCTCCCGCATCCGCCTGCACTTCCGAAGAGGTGTAGGTATAGTTCGCGCTGAACAGCCACGACGCGTCCTTGAGGAAGGGCACCTCGAACGGCATATCGAACGTGGTGCGGTATTCGATTTCGCCGCCGAAAATCACCGCCTGCGGCGCGTTGATGAACCGGGTCGACTGGCCCGCAAACACGGGAACGACGACTTCTTCGATCGGCTTGTCGATGTTCTTGTAGAAACCGCCCGCCGTTACGAACTGGTTGCGCCCGAAGTAGTATTCGAGACGCGCGTCGAAGTTCTGCAGTTCGGAATCCACCAGCGCCGGATTGCCGCGGTACTCACGGTCAGACTCCGGATCGATGTACAGCGAGAACGCCAGCTCCCGGAACTGGGGACGCGTGATCGTCTGCGAATACCCTACCCGCAACTGGAGATCTTCGGCGAAGTTCCAGGTGAGCGTAGCGGCCGGCAGCCAGTAGGCGTTGTTCAGCGCGACCGGCGCCGTGCTCGGTTCGCCGAAGCGGTTGGACGTGCGGACGGACATCGAGGCGTCTTCGTAACGAACGCCGACCGCTCCGCGCAGGAACGAGCTGATTTCGGCGTCCGCCGCCACATAGGCCGCGTTGAGCAGCAACTGCCCCTTGTAGCGATCGTCCGCGCCCGTCAGCTCGATGAGTTCGAAGCGCAGCGGATCAATGTTGTCCGGTCCGAAGAGATAATCGACCCGCGCCGTCAGCACGTCGTCGCCAGCCGGCACCGCAGGCCCGCCAAACGTGAAGGACATGAGTTCATAGTCGCGAACGGTGTTCGAGTACGCGTACCCGCCCGTAAGCTTGATCTCACGCCGGTCGTCGATGTCGATCGTGTAGCCGCCGTCAACGCCGCCGGAAACGACCTCGTCCTTCAGTTCGGAGAACCTGGTCGAGTTCTGGTTCAGACGCGAATAGCGCGCCACCCCGCTCACAATGTCATATGTGACCTGCCGCTCGTACGGAGCCTCGCGCGTGGACTGCGCGAAGGACCCGCGCCAGCTGACGTCGAGCGGGCCGATCTCGTGCTCGCCATTGAGCTGGATGGTCGCGAGCTGGCGCTCGTACCAGGCCGTGCCTTCGGTGTAGGGCGTCGTCAGGCCATCCGGATCGACGTTCACGTCGAGACCTTCGCTCACCTGCGCTTCCTTGGTGGAATTGCGGATGATCAGGCCGGTGAGCGTGATCTCATTTTCATCCCACCCGATGCTGGCGCTGCCCAGGGCGTTGGTCGTGACCTCCCAGGCGGTCGTCAGGCTGGTGAAGTCCGTCGACATGGCGTCCGCGAAGACCGTCTGGCGCTTCGCATTCTGCGTACGCCAACCGCTGTCGTAGCCGACCACGCCGACCAGGCCGATGTTGAACGCGCCGGCGTCGAAACTCGTCCCCGCCGTGCCTTCAAACTCGTAGTCCGGATCGATCTTGTCTGACTGGACCACCGTGAGCGGAGAATTGACGAGGCTCTCGCCGATCGTCTCGAGTTCCTGCGCCGTGAAGTTCGAGTCCTGGATCCGCTGGCCGCGACCGATTGCTGCGGCGAGCGCCGGCGGAACGTCACGAAGGCCGTCGCTGATTCCGGTCCAGTCGCTCTGTTCGCCGTAGTAGACGAGTCCGCGCTCAAGCGTGGTTTCGGTGTTGCCGCCCGTTCCAAACTTGATGTTGAAGAACGGCTCGTTCGGCTGGCGAACAGTCTTGAGATCGATGATGCCGCCGCCGAATTCACCCGGATAATTCGGAGAAAACGTCTTCTGGACGCTCGCACCATCGAGAATGTTCGACGGGAAGAGATCCAGTGGCACAGTCCGGCGGAGCGGTTCGGGGCTCGGCAAGGGCGAACCGTTGAGCAAGGCCGAGGAATACCGCTCGTTCAGACCGCGAACGACGATAAACCGGCCGCCCGTCACGCTGAGGCCGGTCAGGCGGGTCAGCGCCGACGCCGCGTTGCTGTCGCCCTGACGGGCGAGATCTTCGCTCGACAGGAATGCGGCGACTTCGGAGGTCTGGCGCATCGGTTCGGGAATGAACCGGCCGCGGACGACGATCTCGTTCTCGCTCCCATCGCCCGGGTCATCCGCGGCAGGCTCCTCCGCGGCCTGGCTGGTGTTCACAGGCGCGTCGGCCTCAGCCACGGGCTCCGGCGCAGGCTGGACTTCCTGCGCGGTCGCGAGCGACGGCGCGATGAGCACCGACGTCAGAAGAAGGAACTTTTGGAAGGGAAACCTCGGCTTCCCGGGGGATACGTTGCTCATTGCGTTCGACCTTGAAATACAGTTGACCCGAGAAAAAGTCGGGTGACGGTTTTCCCGTCACCCGACCAGAAGCGTCAGCAGGTTGAAGACGCCTCAAGACCGCAGGTCCACGTACGCCACCAGTTGTCGTTCGCATCCTTCACAGCGCCGATGTAGTCGGTCGCGGTGAAGAACGAGCCGAGCGCCGTCGCCGGATTGACCGCGGTGCGCGCCGTTTCCGCCGATCCGTTGATGAACGAGGACGTCAGCGTGGGCGCTGTCGCCGTCGAGTTGTTCGCACCCGCCGCGATCGAAGCGGTCGCGGCGGAGGCGTAGGCGCCGGGGCAGCTGAACAGGATCGAGTTGAACGTCGGCGCGGGCGCAGCGTTGGCCGCCGTGGTCACGAGACACACGGTGGAGCCGGTCACGACGCCGTTGGCGAAGCGACCCGACGATCCGGGCGTGCCGCCCGTCGCGTTCAGTTCAACGCCGTTCAGATTGGTCGATCCACGCGTCGGCGTGCCGATGAACGTGAAGTTCGCGATCGCCGGATTTGTGTCGAGCGTGCCCGAGGCGCTGGCGCCACGCGCGTTGCTCGCTTCCACCAGCCGGTCGCCCGCGCCGGTCCGTTGACGCGTGATGATGAACTGCAGGTTCCCGGTGAAGCCGGCGTCGTAGTCCAGCGAGTCGTCATCGTTGCCCGTGAGCACGATGTACTTCCCGCTGACCGTGCCGCCGAAGAACTCGACGCCGTCGTCGGCGTTGTTGTGAACCTGGATGTAGTTCACCGACGTGCCCGAGCCGACGCCGCCGAAGGTGATGCCGTTCAGCTCGTTGCCGGCCGTACCCGGCAGCGGGAAGCCCGCGAAGCGAACCTGCACGTATTCCAGACGACCGCTTGAGTCCGCTGAAACATCTCCGCCGTAGAGCGCCGGCGAGCCGCTGACGCCTTCGATCTCCGCCTGGCAGCCAGACGATCCCTGGGCCACCGCGGTGTTGCAGTTGCGGATCGGCGCGCGACCGAGGAGCACGAGGCCGCCCCATTCGCCGATGGCGTTGGTCGGGTCGACCTGCGAGCCGGTCAGATCGTTCAGCGAGGTGAAGATCACCGGCGCAGACCGCGTGCCGTTCGCGAAGAGCTTCGAGCCGCGGTTGACGACGAGGTAATCGGAACCTGACGTGCCGAACACCGTCACGCCCGCATCGACGGTGAGCGCCGCAACGGTGCCGCCCGTGCCCGCTGTGCCGACGTCCGCGCCGACGTTCACCCGACCGACCAGCTGGTAGATGTTGCCGGCGGTCAGACGAAGGTTCGACAGGATGTTGCCCGTCACGATGCAACGGCGCTGTCCGTTCAGCAGCGACCCTTCCGATGTGCCGGTGGGGCAGCCTTGCGAGTCGAACAGACGATAGGTCCAGCCCGCCGCCCAGTTGTTGCTCGCTGTCTCAGTCGGCGAAAACGCGCCGATATAGCTGGTCGCGGTGAAGAACGAACCGAACGCGGTCGCCGGATTGACCGCCGTGCGCGCGATTTCATTCGGGCCAGGAAGCACGCCGGCGAGCGTGCTGCCCGTCGCCGTCGAGTTGTTCGCACCCGCCGCGATCGAAGCGGTCGCGGCGGACGCGTACGCTCCGGGGCAGTCGAACAGGATCGAGTTGAACGTCGGCGCGAGCGAAGCGTTGGCCGCCGTGGTCACGAGACACACGGTGGAGCCGGTCACGACGCCGTTG
>CAZGYQ010000002.1:0-87076 GCA_964530695.1 uncultured Caulobacteraceae bacterium | reverse complement strand
GCTCGCCGTGCAGGATCGACGACAGGATCCAGCGCGCGGACTCGTTCGCGAACTTCACCTTCTGCTTCGCCGTCAGCTGCTCGCCGAACTTCGTCTGGAAGATCGGGAAGAATTCGTCCGGCAGGATCTGATCATTCTCGATGTCGAACTTTTCGCTGAAGTCGATGTACTTCTTGTCGAGCGGATCCCAGAAGTGGTCGTGCGTGGCCGAGATGATCTTGTCGAATGCCGACGAGCGATTCATGTGGCGGTCGATGTCGAGCAGGGCCGCGAAGTCGGTCGGCGCCACCGCGTCGTACACCTCGTCCTTGGTGATCTGGCGAATGGTGGGTTGGGCGCCGTCGGCCATGTAGTCCTCCCGGAACAGCAGAACGGGCGGCCTGAGCGCCGCCTCTCGCACGCTGAATTACCCCAGGCGGGCGCGCCGATCAAGAAAAATGACGCGGGCGTCAGATATTCTAGTGGCGATCCCGCTGCCGGCATTGATCTGGCTCAAACGGGCTTTTCCGGCGAAGCACCCTATCTAGGCGCCATGACGCCCCATGCCCCCCTCCACGCCCCCTCGCTCGACGATTTCGAGGTCATCGCCCGCACGGCCTGGGCGAAGCTGCCGTCCGTGTTCACGCGCATGGCGGGCGACGTGGTGTTCCGGATCGAGGACTTCGCGGCTGAAGACGTGCTGGCCGACTTCGGCATCGAGGATCCGTTCGAGCTGACGGGGCTCTATGCGGGCGTCGATCTCCCGCACCAGTCGGTCACCGACCCCGCGGCGCTGATCCCGATGGTGTTCCTGTACCGCCGCCCCATCCTCGACGAATGGGCCGATCGCGGCGACGTCACGCTCGCCGATCTCGTCGCGCATGTGCTCGTGCACGAAGTGGGGCACCACTTCGGCCTCAGCGACGATCACATGGATGCGATCCTGGCGGGCGCGGACTGAGCGGGGCGCGAGGAACTACTGCCGCTTCAGACGGGAGTCCGGGATCGAGTCGCGGCTCGCCATGCCCATGCGCGAACGACAATACTCCTCCGGATCGGCGCCGACAGGATTGCCGACCGCATTGTCGGACTGACGCGCAGCCGCGCGATTGATGCAGCGATCATAGGCGCGCGCATCGCGACGGCGCTGGTCGGGCGTGCGGAAATCGCCGTCCGGCGGCGCGACCGGCCGATCCAGCGCGCCGGGCACGTCGATGGAGCCGTCGTCAGGCTCGGGCTCCTTCGGCGGCGCGGGCAGCGTGATGACGCCGCTGTCCTGGGCCAGGGCGCTGGCGCCGAGGAGGCCTGCGCCCAGCACCCCTGCGGCGAGCACGGCGGCGACGGCGAGGCGGATGCGGGAGCTGTTCATGCTAAGGCGTCTCCGGGCGTTTCAACTTGCGCCAATACTCGGCGGGCGGTGGGGCGGAGATAAGGCGTCGCCCCGACGAAATCCATCGACGCCGGCGTCGAATGACGACGACCGCCCGAGCAGGCGGCCAACATCACCAAGAATTTATCGTCACATGTTGCCGCAACTGCGCAGTTTCGATGAAATCGAACCGGCCTCGGCGACGGCGTTCCGCGTGTGTTCGAAGGCATTCGCCAGATCGCGCGCGAACAAGACGACCAAATACGACGGCCACGGCGTCAATGGCGCGTCGCACAGATGAAAACGCGTTCAGAAAGCGCGCTTAGACTTTCCTTTGTCCTTGATATTTGCCACGAATTACTCAGGCCGAGGTGGCGGATCGTCAGGTTTGCTCACCTGATCTGCGAAGTGACTTTCGGTTTGCACCACTGGCGGGAATTCGCCTCTGACGCGAGGCCGTTTGTCTCGTTGCGCTTGCGAAACTAGCGTCCGCCGCGAAATCCAGAAGGGGTTAACCACAATGAAGTTCACGCGTCTCCTCATCGTCGCCGGCATCGCGGCCCTCGCCGCCGCCTGCGCCACGGGCCACACCGGCAACAAGTCCCTCGAAGCCTACTGCGCCATCGAGAACAACGCCGACACCGACATCTGCAAGGTCAACACCGCCGCCGTCACCCGTGACGCCGCCACGCGCGCCGTCGCGCAACAAGGCGTCGACGCGGCCGGCCGCGCGCAGGCGACAGCTGATCAGGCGCTCGCGCGTCAGGACGGCGTGTTCTGCGAAACCCGCACCCTCAACCGCACGGACACGGGCTCCTGCTCGGCCGGCTACACGCTCGTCGGCTGCGCCCAGTCGCGCTACACGACCCGCTCGGGCGGCCCGACGGTGATGCGCGAAATGGACGACACGCACTGCCGTTTCGCGACGCGCGTCCTTGAGATCAAAGCCCGCTGCTGCATGGTCGGCGCCGCCGCCGCTCCGAAGGAGCCGGTTCCGGAAACGCCGCGCGGCCGCCGCTCGACGCCGGCGCGCACCTCGTAAGTTTCGGCTTTCATCGCTGAAGGAAAAGCCCCGGCCACAAGGTCGGGGCTTTTTTTCGCCTAACCCGCCAGCGGATAGCTTGCTTCCTCGGAATAGAGGCTCGGCGCATTGCGACGCACGTGGCTGGACAGGAGGAAGAACGCATCCACTGTCCACGCCTCGCTTTCGTAAAGCGCGAGACGCTTCTCGAAGGCGATGACCCGGTCAAGCGTCGCGCCGCTGAGATAGGCGACGGTCATGTGCGGCGCGAACTTGTGGTCGGCGGGCGGCAACCGGCAACGCCGCGCCGCTCGGTCGCAATCGGCGGCGAGTGCGCGCAGCGGCTCACCGTCCTGCAGTCCGAGCCACAACGCATGCGGCTCCTCGCGCCCGAAAAATCCCGCCCCTTTCAGCCGGACCTCGAATTGCCCGTGCTTCAGCGCAACTTCACCGAGCGCGGCGTCGAGATCGTCCGCCTGGACCTCGTTCACCTCGCCGTAGAAACGCAGCGTCACATGCAGGTTCTCCCGCGGCCGCCACTTCGCGCCCGGCACGCCCCGCAGCAGCGGGCCCACGCGGTCGGCGACCTCATCGGGAATGTCGAGGGCAGAGAACAGGCGCAGGGACATCGCCGCCAGATATGGCGGACGATGCAGCCGATTGCACCCGTCCGACGCAAATCCTTAACCAAGGCGATTAATGGCCGCGGAATGTCTTTGTGCGAACCTGCCGGGATGAGCTGGGCGAACGCCAACCATTCCTCCGATGCGCCGGACGCCTTCCTCGCCGTCGCGGAAGCGCGACGGGACACGCTCGGCACGCGCATCGGCCTTGCGGTCGTGCTGCTGCTTTTCTGCATCCTGTTCACCGGCGACTACTGGCTGCCGCTGGCCTGGTACGTGGCGGTCGTCGCGACGCAGTTCGCCGATCGCACGGCCATCGACAAGCTGCTCTCCGCGGGCCCCGGCCCCAATACCGCCGAGATCCTCTTCCTGACGGCGACCACCACGGTCGCGGCGGTCGTGTGGTCGATGGCGTTCCTGATGCTCTGGTGGATGGGCGGCGCCTACGGCCAGGTCGTGGCGACGATGTCGTGCGCGGGCTCGATGCTGCACGTGGCCGTGGTGTGCTATCACTCGCCTCGCCTGTTCTGGCTGATGATCAGCCCCTACGCCTTCATGCTGGTGGGGCCGATCGTGCTGCTGAGCATGATCGCCGGCCACTTTTCCCCGATGGTCGGCATCGGGCTCCTGGCGGCGGTGCTCGGCTTCATTGCGAACTTCTTCGCGTCATACAAGCAGCTGCGCCGGATGACGGAGCGAGTTGAGGCCGCGCGCGCGGAAGCCGAAGCCCGCCGTCTCGAAGCGGAAACCGCAAACGCCGCGAAGTCCGAATTCCTCGCCACCATGAGCCACGAATTGCGCACGCCGCTGAACGCGGTCATCGGCTATTCGGAAATCCTCGAAGAAGCCCTGTCCGACGCGGGCTCGGACATCGGGGCCAAGGACGCCGGGCGCATCCGCACCGCCGGCCGGCACCTGCTGACGCTCATCAACGATGTGCTGGACCTCTCGAAAATCGAAGCCGGGCGATTTTCCCCGGTCATCGCGCCGTGTGACCTTCGCACCACGATCGAAGAGGTGGCCCTGACCATGGCGCCTGCCATCGCCGCCAACGGCAACCGCCTGGTTGTCGAGGCCGAGGCGTCGATTCCCTGTAAGACCGACAGCTCGCTCGTCCGCCAGTGCCTGCTGAACCTCGTGTCGAACGCCAACAAGTTCACCGCCGGCGGCGACCTGACCCTGCGAGCGTTGCACGCGGACGACATGGTGCAGTTCAGGGTGACGGACACCGGCATCGGCATGACCGACCAGCAGGTCGCCCGCCTCTTCCGCCCGTTCACACAGGCGGACCCGTCAATGACGCGCAAATACGGCGGCACGGGCCTCGGCCTCGCGATCACGCGCAAGTTTGCGAGAATACTTGGCGGCGACGTGACCGTTGAAAGCGCGCCCGACAAGGGGTCCACCTTCACGCTGACGATCGCGGCGGTCGCGCCGGCCCTCGCCATCGCCGCCTGAACGCTTTGAGCGTGGCCCTGACGGCCCAATCCTTTACGGGCAAGGGTTCGGGCGCGCCTTGTGGATCGCATCCACCCGCTTCTGCATCTCGTCGGTCCACGCAAGATCGAACGCCGCCATGTCCGCCTCGAACTGCGCGTGCGTGGTGGCGCCGAAGATCGTCGAGGTCGTCCATGGACGCGTATCGACGAACCGGAGCGCGAGAGCCGTCGGCGAGACGCCGACTTCCGCCGCAAGGTCACAGTAAGCGTCGATCGCCGCGTCGGCGCCAACGCCCTCGTAGCGCCCGAGGCGCTGGAACATCTGTTTGCGCGAGCCCTCCGGCAGCGCGCCGCCGCGATATTTGCCTGTGAGATAGCCCTGGCCGAGCGGCGAATACGCCAGCAACCCCACCCGCTCGCGCAGGGCGATCTCGGCCAGCCCGCCGGTCTCGAAGCTGCGGTTCACGAGATTGTAGGCGTTCTGGATCGACGCGATCCGCGGCAGGCCGCGGCGCTCCGATTCCGCCAGAAACCGCATGACGCCCCAGGGGCTCTCGTTGGAAACGCCGATGTGGCGGATCCGGCCCGCCTTCACGTGCGCATCGAGCGATTCAAGGATGGTCTCGAACGCCTCCCAGTCGCCGCCGTCGGCGTAGTCGCGGTAGACGTGAAAGCCGAAGCCCGCGTAGCCGCGATCGGGCCAGTGGAGCTGGTAGAGATCGATGTAGTCGGTCTGCAGCCGCTTGAGGCTCGCGCTCACCGCGTAGTCGATCTGCTGGCGGGTCTGGCGCGTCATGCCGCCATCGAGCGGGCCGTCATTGGCCGAGGCGCCGCCCTGCCGGGTCCAGATCATCGGACTGCGCCCGGCGATCTTTGAGGCGAGGATGACCTTGTCGCGGTTTCCGCGCGCCTTGAACCACGCCCCGATGATCCGCTCGGAGTTCCCTTGCGTCTCGGGCTTCGGCGGCACCGTGTACATTTCGGCGGTGTCGAAGAAATTGATCCCGCGGTCGAGCGCCATGTCCATCTGGGCGTGCGCGAAGGCTTCGTCGTTCTGCTCCCCCCACATCATTGTGCCGAGGCAGGCGGCGGAAACCTGAAGGCCGGTGCGGCCGAGCGGACGATACTGCATGTAGGGAACCTCGCTGTTGCGCTGCGGTTAGCAAATGCCGGAGCTCGCCGGAAGCTTACGCAGCGTGAATCCGAACACACGGAACGCCGCTTCCCGAAGTGCGATGGCGGCGCTATGTCTCTCAGGAACAAGCCCGGAGGAAAGCGATGCGCGAACACCTGAATTTCTACATTGACGGCCAGTGGGTCGCGCCGGCGACTCCGCGGACCCACGAGGTCATCAACCCGGCCAACGAAGAGCCGATCGCCAGGATCTCGCTCGGCAGCGCCGCCGACGTGGACAAGGCGGTCGCCGCCGCGCAGCGCGCCTTCGAGGCCTTCCAGTTCACCTCGCGCGAAGAACGCATGGCGCTGCTGGGGGCGATCATCGGCGTCTATCAAAAACGGATGGGCGACATCGCCGAGGCGATCTCGTCGGAAATGGGCGCGCCGCTCTGGCTCGCGAAGGCCGCGCAGGCGCCGGCCGGCCTTGGCCACTTCGCCAACACGCTGGAAGTGCTGAAGAACTACAAGTTCGAGGACGTGCGCGGCTCCACGCTGCTGCGCTACGAGCCCGTCGGCGTGTGCGGCTTCATCACGCCGTGGAACTGGCCGATCAACCAGATCGCCTGCAAGGTGGCGCCCGCGCTCGCCGCCGGCTGCACCATGGTGCTGAAGCCGTCGGAGCTTTCCCCGCTCAACGCGATCATCTTCGCCGAGATCCTGCATGAGGCAGGCGTGCCGAAGGGTGTGTTCAACCTCGTCAACGGCGATGGCCCGGGCGTGGGCGAGGCGCTCTCCAAGCACCCCGGCATCGACATGATGAGCTTCACGGGCTCCACCCGCGCGGGCATCATGGTCGCCAAGAACGCCGCCGACACTGTCAAGCGCGTGGCGCAGGAACTCGGCGGCAAGAGCGCCAACATCATCCTCGAGGACGCGGACCTGAACTCCGCCGTCGCCGGCGGCATGGCCTCGATGACCGTCAACAGCGGCCAGTCCTGCAACGCGCCGTCGCGCATGTTCGTGCCGCGCGGCAAGCATGACCAGGCGGCGGCGATCGCCAAGGGCGTCGCTGAATCGATCACCTTCGGCGTCGACGGAGACGGCCGCCCGATGGGCCCGCTCTCCAACGCCAACCAGTTCCAGAAGGTGCAGGCGCTGATCCAGAAGGGCATCGACGAGGGCGCGACGCTCGTCACCGGCGGCGTCGGGCGACCGCCCGGCGTGAACCGCGGCTACTATGTCCGCCCGACCGTGTTCGCCAACGTCACCAACGACATGACCATCGCGCGCGAGGAAATCTTCGGGCCGGTGCTCTGCATCCTGCCCTACGACAAGGAAGAGGACGCCGTGAAGATGGCCAACGACACCGTCTACGGCCTCTCCGGCTACGTCTCCGGCGAGCCGGCGCACGCCAGGGCGGTCGCCGCGAAACTGCGCACCGGCAACGTCCACCTCAACGGCGCGGGCGCCGACTTCAACGCCCCGTTTGGCGGCTACAAGCAGTCCGGCAACGGCCGCGAGTGGGGCGAATTCGGCTTCGAGGACTTCCTCGAAGTGAAAGCCGTGATGGGCGCGGCGTAAGCGGCGTCCCCACGATTGATCGACGGAAGCAGCCGCGGTTCGCCGCGGCTGTTTTCGTTTTGGGTTCGTGACGCTGGCTATTCCGACCGAAACAGTTCCGCCATAAATCGAGCGCGCCAGGCACTTGGGAGAAGATTTATTTCCCGATACATCGCAACACCAACGTCACAAGCGCGCGATGCGGACAGCGGTGAGCCCCCCGGATTTCCAAAGGCCTCTACTTCCTCCCTCTTTATCTTTTGGCTCTCAAGTCGGAACAAGAGCTCGGCCCAATGTTCATCCGAAAGCGGTTCGTAGTCTTGGGGGTTACGGCGACCACTTACGATTGCATCCAAGACAACACTCGATGCTTTGATCATCGCCGCCTCGACCGGACGCCCGAGACGCGTCAAAGCGACCGGATCAATGGCGCGTTCCAAAAATATATCTGCGCAAAAGGTGGGATTTGCATCTCGAAGAGCCGACATAAGCTGAAGTTGACTCTCGCTCAGTGCCGCTAGCACGCCGGGTTCCGCGTGCGACAGGTACGAAACTTGCTGCCGAAAAAACCTGTCCATGAAAGCGAATGTCTCGGACAAAACTGCCTGTTCTGACGCACCGCTGCGCACTCTATTGTTCACATCCGACACCAGCCCATTGTATACACTTGGGAATTCGGCGCGAAGTCGTTCATAGTACGCCCATTGCTCCGGATTTCCGCGCACAACTTGTTCAAAATCGAACGTTGCTTGTCTGGCCATGGGCGGGCGTTCGGTCCGTGACAATCTCGGTACAGGATTCGGGGGCCCAGCGGTTCTTATCGGAATCACCGACAGATCCAGCGGACTCATAGTTGTTGTCGGCAGCGCGCCGCTCGGACACACCAAAGTATTACTTGTCACCGCTACAAATGACGAGCCCTGCTCGCACAGCAGCGGGTGGTATGTGTTGTTTCCTTGCACACGGTTCGCGGCAAGCTCCACCATCACGGGGTCCGGATTAGTTTGATACGGAGAAATCAAGCCTACGCTTAGTGTGAACGTTAGCACATCCGGCAAGCTTACGATGGAGTTACTCATGCGCACGGCGGACGCTTCCACGCGAACATTCAAATTCACAAACGAGCGTTGCTTCACAAAGATTGATTCAGCGCGCTGTGCAGAGCCCAGTATCTCGGCGGCCGTCAGCGTGCGGCTTGTCGCGGAACTCTGCGTACCGCGACGAGCAGCGGCAGCCGCTGCTTCCGCCGCTTCATCCGCTGTTCGAGCCGCCGGCCGAGCCGCTCGGCCAGCACCAGCAATTATTCTACCGATTTGCGCGTCCGCGATGTCTGGTGTGAATAACAACAGCGCCGCGACCACAAACAGGAGCTTCATTGCCATCTCCACCACTCAATGAAATGCCACCGCTTAACTGAGGATCGCCGTACTGGGCACCTGTGCTTTACTTGAACTCACCGCACGGCCCCCTTGCACTCCGCTAATGCAGCACACAACATCGGCCGTTGCCAAGCGCCCAATTTATGCTGTCGGGTCGACGATGACCGCACTCGGATCCACTGCTGTCAACTGATCGAGATCAATTCCCGTCGCCTCATCTGTTCTAGGATCGCCGCGCGGAGAGAGCATGAGCGAACCCACCCCCTACGAGCTTCTCGGCGGCGACGACGGCGTGCGCCGGCTGGCGACGCGCTTCTACGAGATCATGGCCGCCCGCCCGGAAGCGGCGGCCGTCCGGGGCATGCACGACGACGACCTCACCCCCATCACCGACAATCTCTACGGCTTCCTGCGCGGCTGGACTGGCGGCCCGCGCGACTGGTTCGAGCGCGAGGACGCGCCCTGCATCATGAGCCTGCACCGCCGCCTGCCCATCGGCGAGACCGAGCGCGACCAGTGGCTCGACTGCATGAACAGCGCGATCGACGAGACGGTCGGTTCCGCAGAGATGCGCGATCAGCTGCGCTCCGCCTTCACGCGGATGGCGGGGGCCATGCGCAGCCGCTAACCGCCGAGCACTTTTTCCGTCGGGCCATCGGTGACGATCATCCCGTGCTCAAGGCGGATGATGCGGGTGCAGGCGCGCATGTGGCTTGGACGATTGGTGACGAGCAGCACGGTGGCTACGCCGCGCAGGCGTTCGAGCTGCGTGACGAAAGCGCGGTCGCCGTCGCGATCGAGGAAAGCGCCCGGATCGTCGAACAGGAAGATCGGCGCGCGCTTGGCGTAAAGCCCGGCGAGCATGATGCGCACGCGCAGGCTCTCGTCGATCTGCCCGGCGCCGCCGCGCTTCAGACGCGTATCGACACCCTGCGGCAGCGCCGCATGCGGCAACGTCACGCCGGCTTCGCGCAGCGCGGTCGCCACCAGATCGTCGTCGGCGCCAGGCGCCATGAGACGGATATTCTGCGCCACGCTGCCGTGAAACAGCGAGACGCGTTGCGGCGCATAGGCCGCCGAAACGCGCAGCGACGTACGATCCAGACCACGCAAGTCGCGACCGTCGAAAGCGACCGTTCCGGACTCCGAAGGCAGCAGCCCAAGCAGCGCCATCAGCAGCGTCGATCTGCCCGACCCGGCGGGCCCGCAGATCGCCACGGTTTCGCCCGGCGCCACATCGAAACTGATTCCGCGCAATGCCGGCGCGGTCGCGGACTCGTGTCGCACGACCAGCCCGCGCACGGCGATGCGCCCCTCGAAACGGTGCGGCGAGTGGTGCGATTCACGCTCGCGCCGCACACGTCGCGAAAGGCCTGTCGCCCGCCGGAGGGTTCGCCCCGCCTCGCCGACGGCGACGCGCGCGCGAAAGAGCGTTTCGACCGGCGTGATGGCGCGCCACACGACCATCAACGCAGCAACCACGCCGCCGATGGTCATGGCGCCTGTCGGGATCTGCGCCGCGCCGAGCCACAGCGCGGCGATTACCGCCAGCGACGTGACGGCGTGCGAGGCCGCATCACATGCAGCTTCCGCCATCGTCTCGCGCCGACGTCGCTGGGCAGCCTCCACGGCAAGCGACTGCACGCGCGCCGCCCATGCCTCGTGCATGCCGAGCGCCTCAAGCGTTTCCCGCTTGGTGGCGGACTCCGAAAGCGCCGCGGCAAGCGCGCGACGGGCGCGCGCGCTGTGTTGCGTTGTCGCGGTCGCGAACGGCCGTAGCAGGTGCGAGGCCGCCGCATGCGCCGCATACGCCGCGAGCGGCACGAAGCCGATTGGCCCCGCATAGAGAAACAGAGCCGTCACGAAGAGCAGAGCAAACGGTGCGTCGAGCGCCGCGGCCACAACCGGGCCAGTCAAGGCGCCGCGCAACCGGCGCAGCGCGCGGAAACGATCGACCTGCGTGGAAATGGCGACCGCACGTCCACGCACGCCCGTCTCGATCACGTGATGGAACAGCGACGCCGCGAACCGCGCCGCCAGGCGCGCGCCGGCGTCGGCCGCATGCGCCGCGCGCTCGCGACGCACCGCCAGTTCGTAGGCCAGCGCGAGCGCGCCGGACAGGCACAGCGCCGCCAGCGTCAGGCGAGCGCCGCCACGAACGACAAAATCAAACACCGCGAGCGTGACGATCGGCGTTGCAAACGCGATGAGGTTGGCCAGCAGCGTCAGGCCGAGCAACGCTGCGATCGAGGTGTGCGCAACGCGTAGCGTCGCGGTGGCGCGCGCCCTTTCGCCCGCCCGCGTGCGCAGCGCTTCCGCGATCCGCGCAATGCGCGCGTGCACGACGTTGACGCCGCCGCTCCGCGCGCCGGGCGGAAGCGTTTCCACGTCCCGCGGAAAGCCGTCGGCCATCACCCCGCTCCGATCATGCGGCGCCCGCCTTGCGGACGCGCCGCGCGCCGGGCGGCATTCCCGATGGCGCCATCGCGATCAGCCTGTCGCCGTCGAGCACATAGGCCTGATCCGCGAGTTCGAGATAGGATGGCCGGCTCGTCGCCACGATGATGGTCATCCGCCGCTTCAAAGCCGCGAGTCCCGCAATCATCGCCCGGTCCGCGGACACGTCCAGCAGCGACTGCGGCTCATCCAGCAACAGCACGCGCGGCCCAAGCGCGATCGCGCGTGCGATCGCGATGCGGTGCGAGAGCGAAGCGGACAGGCCATCCGCGTCGCCATCGCCGACCATCGTGTCGAGCTTGCGCGGCAGGCGGTCGATCTCCGGACGCAGGCCCAGCAGGTCGCAAGCCTCGAACGCGGCTTCCCTCGAACCGCCGTGACCGAACATCGTGAGATTTTCAAAAATGGTGCCGGTGACCAGTTCCGACTGCGGCGACACGTAAGTGACCGCGCCGGGGTGCGCCACGCGGTACTCGCTCATCGCCACGCCGGCGAACCGCACTTCGCCGTCCGAAGGCAGATCGAGCCCGCACAGGGTGCGCAGGACCGCGGAAAGCCGCGCGCCGTCACGCCCCGCGATCGCGACCATGGCGCCTGAGGGCGCCTCGAAGCGCAACCGTCCGGAAGTTCCGGGGATTTCCGCATCGACGCCAAGCTCGCCCGGCGCCGTTTCCGCGCGGATCGCGCGCTCTCCGGGAGGTTCAAGCGCCACGTCCGCTTCCGTGCCGAGCGCCACGGCCCGCTGCGCGGCCGCCGAAAGACGCGCCACCGGCGCCACGACCCGCCCGGCGAGCAGCGCGCACGCGGCGAGCACGCCGACGCTGATGGAGCCCTGCATGGCGACGATGCCGCCAAGCGCGGCCACCGCGAGCACGGTCGCGGCTTCGAGCATCGGTTCGAGATCCTCGGCGCGGTCGGAAGCGCGGAACCGGCGCTGTTCGAGATCACGGCCGCTGGTGAGCAGCTGCTCCATGCGGCGCGTCATGAAGGGTTCCATCGCCGCCCCCTTCAGCGCCGCGATGTTGGCGATGCACTCGGCGACGAAGTCGTCGCTGCGCGCATCGTGTGCGTCGCGCAGACGGGCGGCTTCCGACAGCGCCATCGACGAGGTGACAAAGAGCGCCACCACCGCGACGAGCACCGCGAGCGGCGCCAGGGCAAGCCAGCCGCCGATCCACGCCATCGCGACCAGCGCGATCAGCACGAACGGCATGTCGAGAATGGCGCGTCGCAGGCGTCCCGCGCGCAGCTCGGCGCGCTCGGCGGCGGCCTGCAGCCGCGCGACCCGCGCAGGCGCGCCGTCTTCTCCTGTTGTATCGAGCGGCGCAGCCGCAAGCCGCGCCAGCGCCGCGCCGGACCGCATCGCCTCGCGATGGGTCTCCAGGGAGTCGGCGAACGTGACCCGCGCAAACCGCAGGCCGCCCTCGACCACCGCCATGCCGATGGTCGCCACGAGCAGCGCGGCCGACTGGAGGCTGGTGCCGAACGGCACGAGGTTGTCGAAGAGCTGCATCGCGGCGACCGGAATGCAAAGCCCCAGCAGGCCGAGCGCGATGGACGCCCCCCACTCGCGCGCGGAGATGGGGGCGCCCAGGCGCAGCACGATGGCGACGCGCTCCAGCCGTTGCCGCGTGGCCGAGCGGGCCATGCGATCGAACCCGCGCGCGGCCGCGCCGACAATCGCCGCCTCAAGCGCCGAAGCGGCGAGGGTCAATCGATCGATCTGTTGGCGCCAGCGCAAGACCAGTTCTCCCGAAGTCCATGCTTCGACGCCAAATGTAATCGGGCAGCGTTATCAAACGTTGACCATAATACTTACAGTTGAATAACGTGAACTGTTAGGTTCTCAGACACGTTCGTTTCTTTTCCGTTTCTGCGATGCTTCACCAGACGTTAGTCGCGCGCATGTATTACGGCCTGTTGAAAGGCAGGTGCGCGCGATGCTGCGGTCGCAGTTCCGGAATGCGGTCGAAGCCGACGTCCACGCTCCGCGGGACGACGGCGCCGCCATGGCCAGCGCCTTGCGCCGCCTCGCCGCCTTGCGCGCCACGCTCCATCGCGACTGGTCCGACGGCCCGGCGAGCCTGATCCTCTTCGCCAACGAGGACGGCGCGGCGAGCCACGGCGACACCCCCGCCCCCGCGCGCGCGTGGGACGCCGCGACCTTTGAATTCACGCTCGACCCCGCCTTCCAGCCGGAACCTCCCGCCGAAACGGCGCCTGGGTTGCGCGGACGTTTCGATTGCCTCGACGAGATGCCGCCGCCCGCGCCGGTCCCGGAAGAAGAGGAAGCCGCACCCGAGATGCATGTGGGCGCCGGCGCGCCGATCGGCTGGCTCCTCGATCTCGTCCATGCGCCCGCGGATGCCCCCGCTCCCCCGGCGGCGACATTGGCAGCGACCGAAGCCGAAGAGGCGCCGCTGTTCGCCGTCGGCGCGATGGCCGACGTGCTCGCGTGGCTCGACGCGCCGACCGCCACCGCGACGCCGCTTGCCCCGCCCGCGCCGACCGCCGCGCCGGACGACGGGGAAGAGATCCTCTGCGCCGGCGCGGTCGCTGGCTGCCTCGCCCTCGATGCGCCGGTGCTTCCGGCGGCAGCGCGCGCGGTCGAAGCCGCGCCCCTCCCGACGGACGACGACGAAAACGCCAACGCCATCGGCGCCTTCGCCGACATCGCCCGCCTCCTGGTTCTCGCGCCGCCGCCGGCGACATTCGTCGCCCCGCCGGTGATCGATCTCGACCTCGTCGCGCTCGATAACGCATTGGCCGACGCCTGCGAGGCCCTCTACGCCGCCGCATTCGATCCCACCGAGCACTACGCCTGGGGCGCCTCGACGCTCCCGGAGGGAGAAGCAACCGCCGCAGCGCTCGCGGCCTGCGAGACCGCCCTGTGGAACCTGCCGCGCATTGCGTCGTGCGCCGAAGTCTTTGCGCTCAACCCGAACCACGAGACCGCCGTGAAAATCACCCGCGCCCTCCGCGTTCGCGCCGACACGCTTCAGGCGCGCGCGTTCACCGACAACGCCGTGTTCGGCCTGCTGCGCGCCAACGAAGCGTTCCTGCCGTGGTTCCCGAGCGTCGAGACGCCGGATGAGCCCGCCGCCGACACGCTGGACGCGGACACCGCGCTGTCCACGTGGGGCCTTGAGGAAACAACACCGCGCATCACGGCGCCGGACCGTCCGCGCCCGATCCTGAGCGAGGCCGAACTCGACGCGTTGCTCGCGACGCCCGCCGCGCATGACTCCCACGAACTCGACGATGGTTGGCAGGAAAATCCCGTCTGGCGCGACACGTTTTGGCACGGCGTGGACAGCTACCTGCAATCCGTCGAGGACTGCGAGTTCCGCAAGGAGGCGATCAGGGCTGAGCCCGAGGCGAATACCCATCCAGATCTTGAATTCCGCGACGAAGTCGCCGTTACATCGGCGACTCACTTCTGGCGGCCCGGTGACGAAGACGATCTCGCGATCGACGGCGAAGGCTTCGACCTTTTCCTGATCGGCGGCGACCAGACCGGCGTCGTGCTCGTCGAGGATGGCGCGATGCACGCGATGCGCACGGGCCGGGGCACACGGGTGGGCGAGGTCGTGGTGTCATGGTCAGACAACCGGTGGGCTGACGTCGACGACACGGACTGGACCCGCGTCGCCACGCTGTCGGGGGTCTCGGATCTGCGTGTCGAGCAGTCGGGCGCCCACGACCGGGCGGTGATCATCTGCGGCGAACTCTCCGGCGCCGCGCTGAAGGCCGACCGCGTGCGCCTCGTCGAAATGACGGAGGACGGCCCGCTCGATTTCCCCGTGCGCCAGGTCGGCGGCTTCGGCGACGGCATGAGCAGCGCCTGGCCCTTCGCCGACAGCGCCGAACCGGTCGGGGACACCTGTCTGCTCATCTGAGCCTGGCTTCGGGACAAGTCCCGCGACCGAGTCTATACCCCGGCAATCAATCATTCCGGGGTGATCCCATGACCGAAAAGACCTGGCGCAAGCGCAAGCTCGGCAACCGAACCTTGAGTCCCGAAACCCTGATGATGGGCTACGGCTACGATCCGATGCTCTCGGAAGGCTCGCTCAAGCCGCCGCAGTTCTCGACTTCGACCTTCGTGTTCCGCTCCGCCGAGGACGGAAAGAACTTCTTCGCCACCATGCAGGGCAGGCGCAAGCTCGGCCCCGGCGAAGAACCGGGCCTCGTCTATTCGCGCTTCAACAACCCGAACCTCGAAGTGCTCGAGGATCGCCTCGCTATCTGGGATGAGGCCGAAGCCTCCCTCGCCTTCGGCTCCGGCATGGCGGCGATCTCGACCTGCATGCTCGCCTATGTGCGACCGGGCGATGTCATCCTGCAGTGCCAGCCGATCTATGGCGGCACGGAAACGCTGATCCATTCCATCCTGCCCGAGTTCGGCGTGCAGCAGGTGGGCTTCGAAGTGGAAGGCGGCACGGCGGCCATGCTCGCCGCCGCGGAAGACGCGAAGAAGCGCGGCCGCGTGGCGGCGATCTTCCTTGAAACACCCGGCAACCCGACGAGCGGCCTCGTCGACATCGCCGCCGCGCGCAAGGTGTCAGAGTCTCTGAAGACCGGCGATTTCCGCCCGCCTGTCATCGTCGACAACACCATGCTCGGGCCCATCTACTCGACGCCGCTCGCGCACGGCGCCGACATCGTCGTCACCTCGCTGACGAAATATGTGGGCGGCCACAGCGATCTCATCGCCGGCGGCGCGTCAGGCTCGAAGCTGATGCTGCAACCCGTTCGGCGGATGCGTTCCACCATCGGCACCATGTGCGACCCGCACACGGCGTGGCTGCTGATGCGTTCGTTGGAAACGCTGAAGCTGCGCATGGAAGCGGGCGCGGCGGGCGCGAAGAAGGTCGCGGCCTTCCTGCGCGATCATCCGAAAATCGACAATGTGTGGTTCCTCGATTTCCTGCCGAAGGATCACGTCGATCTCGAAATCCACCAGCGTCAGAACAAGAGCGCAGGCTCGACGTTCTCGTTCGAGGTGAAGGGCGGCGAGAAGGAAGCGTTCGCGCTGCTGGACAACCTCCAGGTCATCAAGCTTGCAGTGAGCCTCGGCGGCACGGAGACGCTCGCCTCGCACCCCGCGTCGATGACGCACTCGGGCATGCCGGCCGAAGAACTGAAGCGCTTCTCGATCACGCCGGCGCTGATCCGCATCTCCATCGGCGTCGAAAATCCCGACGATCTCATCGCCGACCTCGAGCAGGCGCTGCGCGCGGTGTGAGGTGACGGCCGCACCCGCCCAGACGATGCACTGCCCGCCCGGGCAGGTGCTGTTTCGTCCCGAGGACGAGTGCCGGGGTTTCCTGGTGGTGAAGCGCGGCGCGATCCGCGTTTCACTCACCGCACCGAACGGCCGCGAGGTCGTGCTCTACCGCGTGCGGCCGGGCGAGGTGTGCCTGCAGACATTCTCCTGCCTCGTGGAAGGCAGCGCCTATTCGGCGGAAGGCGTGGTCGAGACCGATCTCGAAGCGGAGTTCATCCCGCAGGCGGAATTCCATCGGCGCATCGCGGAGGATGCGACCTTCCGCAACACCGTTTTCTCCGCCGTCGCGCACCGCTTCGCCGACTTCGAGCATCTCGTGGAGGATCTCGCGCTCACCGGCTTCAGTGCGCGGCTGGCGCGGGCGCTGCTGCGCCTCGCCGACGTCGACCAGACGCTGCAGACCACGCATGACGCGCTCGCCGCCGAGATCGCCACGGGCCGCGCCGTCGTCAGCCGGACGCTCGGCCGCTTCGCGCGCGACGGCCTCATCCGACTTTCGCGCGGACGGATCGAGCTTGTCGAACCCGACCGCCTGCGACGCATCGCCGAAGACGAAGCGTGACTTAGTCACCGACCGGGGCCCGCGGCGCAGGCATTCTCCCCCTCATCGCCGGGCTTTGCCGGCGCCCGATCTGGAGATTTGCCATGCCTGCCAATGAAGGAACCCTCGACCGCGTGCTGCGCGTCGTCGCCGGCCTCGCGATCCTGTCGCTCGTGTTCATCGGTCCGAAGACGCCGCTGGCGTGGCTCGGCCTCGTGCCGCTGCTGACGGGCCTTGTCGGCTTCTGCCCGGCCTATGCGCTGTTCGGCTTCCGCACCTGCCCGGCGAAGCTCAAGGGCTGATCGAGGCCGCCCGCGACGGCGTGTGGAAATGCGCGTTGAGAAACGCGATCGTCTCGCGCCAGTCGCGCGGGCGCACGCCGTGGCCGCCGGGGCGGATGAACATCGCGATGTCGCCGGAGAGATCCGTGCGCGACGGCGTGGGCTGGGCGACGCCTTCCCGGTCGAATAGCGCGTAGACGGGGTTCGCCGCCTCCGCCGCCACGAAGGCGTTGCCGGGGTCCGACCAGCGGTCCATCCGCGCGCCGCCGAGCAGGATCGGTCGCGGCGCGATGAGTGCGATCAGGAGGTGCTGGTCGAGCGGGAGTTCGTCGCGCGTGGGCGATGTCGCGAGCGCGGGCGAGAACCAGTAGGGAAACTTCCGCGTGATCGCGTCGATGGATTCCCCGCGCGTGGTCTGCGAGAGCGTCGCGCCGAAGGTGCCGGACTGGTTGGCGATCACGGCCGCCACGCGCTGGTCGAACGCGGCCGCCAGCAGCGCCGCCTTGCCGAACCGCGAATGGCCCCACAGCGCGATGCGCCCGGCGTCGAACCGCGGGTCCGCGCTCACCACATCCATCGCGCGCGAATACCCCCAGGCCCACGCCGCGAGCGCGCCGGCGCGGGGCTGGCTTTCATCCATGTCTGCCGAGAGCGCGATCAACGACGCATGCGACAGGCGGCGATCATCCTCGACGATCTCGCCGGGGAAGAACGAGACCACCGCATAACCCGCCTTCGCGAGCATCGCGAACGGCGGGGCGATGATGTCGTCGCCGTGGAGGGTTTCGGCCGCCCATTGCTGGATCGGCGTGCGGCAGCGCGCCGGCGCCCAGGCGGGACGGTCCACGGTCTTGTAGCGGCCGGCGAGCGCGGCGCGATTGCCGCAGAAATTCGTGGCGATCACGACGGGCGGCTTGCCGCCGCCGCCGCGCGGCGTGACGACCAGAGCGTGGAACCGCACACGATCGCGTGCGAGCGGCACGTCGAGCGTCCACTCCTCGATGCGCGCCAGTCCCTTGAACGCCTTTTCGTCGATGACCCGGCGCGCGCTCACCGCCGGCGCCACGGTCTTCGGCTGCTCGCCGTAGACAAGCCGCGTGAAGGCCCCGCGCAGGATCGGCGCGCGCCGCGCCATCCATTCCTGCGCGGTGGACACCGGCGCATCGTCGCCGAAGGCGCCCAGCACGTCCGGAAGTTCGGGAGGCGCCTTCGGGGCGCCCGGCGCTGCACGCAAACTGAACTGCACGCCCCACAGGATGATCCCGAGAGCGACGAGGACGTAGGCGATGCGTTTGAAACCCGGCCGCACGATCTACCGATCCCTTTCGCGTGGCCACACGCTACCCGAGATACGTTTCAGGTCCGACAACGGTTGCGGGTTCATTTCTTCCGCATCGGGCGGATCAGGCCTTCCTGCGCGACGCTGGCGACGAGCGTGCCGTCCTGCAGGTAGATCGCGCCGCGGTTGAAGCCGCGGGCGCCGGAGGCGCTGGGCGAGTCCTGGTCGTAGAGATGCCACAGATGGGCGCGGCTCGGGCGGTGAAACCAGATGATGTGATCGAGGCTCGCCATCTGCACGCCGGTGAGCCAGCTGACGCCGTGCGGGCGCGCGCAGGTGTCGAGCAGCGACATGTCCGACGCGTAGGCGAGCATGCACTGGTTGAGCGCGATCGATTCGCCCACATCCGCCACCGCGCGGAACCACACCTGCTGGTGCGGCGGCTTCTTCTCCGGCTTCAGGGGGCTGTTGGGGTCGGCGCGGCGCACTTCGATGGCCCGGTCGCGGGCCATGGCCTCCGCGAACGCCACGGGCATGGTCGCCACATAGGGCGCGAAGCGTTCCCTGTCCGTCGGTACGCTTTCCGGCGCCGGCGCATCGGGCAAGGGGTTCGCGTGCTCGAACCCTTCCTCATGGACATGGAAGGAGGCCGCGAGATTGAAGATCTGCTCGCCGTGCTGGATCGCGATCACCCGCCGGGTGGTGAAGGAGCGGCCGTCCCGCGAGCGCTCGACCTCGTAGAGCACCGGCGCCTTGGGATCGCCCGGGCGGATGAAATAGCTCTGCAGCGAATGGCAGGTGCGGCCCTCCACCGTCCGGTAGGCGGCCATCAGCGCCTGGGCGATGACCTGCCCGCCGAAGATCCGGTCGCGGTCGCGCTCGTCGGCGGGGGTCTGGCCCCGGAAGAGGTTCACTTCGATCGGTTCGAGGGAAAGGGTGTCGATGAGGGTCTGGATCGCGGTCATGGCGCGGGATTAGGGCCTTGTGTGCGGTGCGGCAAGGATCGCGCTTTCCGGCGCGAACACCTCTAGAACCGCCGGGATGACCAGTCTTCCCGCCGACCCCGCCGCAGAAGCGGCCCGCGCAGCCCTTGAGGCCCGCGACCCCGTGGTGCTGCTCACCGGCCGCGCCGGCACGGGCAAGAGCCACTTCATCCGCACCCTCATCGCCGAGGACAACCACCGCCCGCAGGTGGTGCTGGCGCCGACGGGTCTCGCGGCGATGAACATCGGCGGCCAGACGGTGCACTCCTTCTTCGGCTTCCCGCCGCGCCTGCTGATCGGGTTCAAGGAAAAGCCGAACTGGTTCTTCACGCAGAATGTGCGCCGCCTCTCGCGCATTGTCGTCGATGAAATTTCCATGCTGCGCGCCGACACGCTCGACGCGATGGACAGCCACCTGCGCGCGGCGCGCAAAAGCGTGAAGCCGTTCGGCGGCGTGCAGATGCTGCTCGTCGGCGACTTCTACCAGCTCCCGCCCGTGGTGCGCGGCGACGAGGGGCGGGTGATGGAAGAAGCTGGCTACGCCTCGCCCTTCGCCTTCTCCGCGCACGCGCTGAAGGATGCGGAGGTGTCGGCCTTCGAGCTCACCGCCATGCGCCGCCAGACCGACGCGCACTTCATCAACCTGCTGCAATCCATCCGCGACCGCTCCAACGTGCGCGAGGCGCTCGAAGAACTGAACGGCGCCTGCTGCGACGCGCCGCCCCTGCCGGTGCGCCCGGTGCTGCTGTGCGCGACGAACGCGGTGGCGGACGCCTACAACCTGCGCGGGCTGAATTCATTGCCCGGCGATCCGAAAGTGTTCGAAGGCGGCTTCAAGGGCGATTTGCCGAAGAACGGCATTCCGAACGACCGCCTCCCCGCGCCGATGACGCTGGCGCTGAAACGCGGCGCGCGCGTGATCTTCACGCAGAACGATCCCGGCGGGCGCTGGGTGAACGGCACGCTCGGACAGGTGATCGACATCGAGGAAGACGTGGTGCGCGTGGCCATCGATGCGGGCGATGAAGTCGACGTGCCGCGCTCCACCTGGCCGCAGACGCGCTGGCAGTGGGATGAAAAGGCGCAGGACATGAGCGTGAAGGAGGAGTGGCGTTACGTGCAGTTCCCGCTCGCCGCCGCCTGGGCCATCACCATCCACAAGGCGCAGGGCATGACGCTCGATGCGGTGGAAGTGGACCTCGGACGCGGCGCGTTTGCTGCGGGGCAGACGTATGTGGCGCTGTCGCGTGCGCGCAGCATGGCGGGCTTGCGGCTGACGCGGCCGCTGCAGGTGCGCGACGTGCAGGTGGACGAAGCGATCGCGGAGGGGCTGGCGCGGTTTTTAGGGTAGCTGGATAGACGGGACCGCGAGCCTTCAGGCTCGCAATCGTCACTGAAAAATCGCGCAGCCCGCTTGATCGTTCTCCGGCTGCGAGCCTGAAGGCTCGCGGTCCCATCCATCCAGTTCTGCCGCGCTTCATCCTGCGCGGCGCTCCATCACCCTTTGATGGACGAAAATTAGTCTGACAGATTCAGCGCATCACCACACTTTTCTGCGCTGCATCCCATGGCGCCCAACAATCGCACGTGAATCTATCCGACCGGACTCGGCGCCGATCTAAACTCCGGTCATCGCCTCCGCATGGAGAGCAGCCGGTACATCTGTTCGTCGGCGCGGGGGCGATGCGATCGAGCGTGGGATAGCTCGCGGTCCGGGGCGCACGCGCCGGAACAAGCCGCGGGGGTCCGGGGCTCCGTGTCGAACAGCACGGACCCGCACGTCGCAGGCCCACTGAGCCCAAGGGCGGGAGGAATCGCCCCGAGGCCATGCTTGCGGAAAAACGGTCGCGGGGACGCGGGCGAAAGCTCGCATTCTCTTTTCTACTTCTGCCGTGGGCCAAGCCCGCGTCCCCGGCTCTCCGTCAAGGAGAGCACACTGACGAAGCGAACCCGCAGGAACCGATGTTCCGTGCGGATGAAGGTGTTGGCGGGAAGGACCGCCGGCGCCCTCGCCGGCATACGGTGCTGAAACAGGCGACGGCCGGACAGGACGACCCACTTTGCCGGCGAGGGCGCCGGCGGTCCTCATCATCGTCCTACTCGCCACGCGCGGAGCCAGTTGCATCCCACGCAACACCCGTGCAGGACTCCCCCACGTCATCGGTGTCGGGAACGCGGTGCAATTCCGCGGCTGTCCCCGCAACTGTAAGCGGCGAGCGCGGGTCCGATCGCGCCACTGGAGCAATCCGGGAAGGCAGGACCAGCGCTTTGACCCGCGAGCCAGGAGACCGGCCGGTGACTGTCGCTATGCCGACGGTCGGGGTCATGCCGGAGGCGCGGGTAACCGCAGGCGACAGGTCGTGTCGCGTGCGGGAAGGAAACATGATCCGCGTTGTGAGTGTCGTGCTGCTGGCGCTGTTCGCAGCGAACGCGGATGCGCAGGCGCCGCGCCGCGTGATGTCCATCAACCTGTGCACCGACCAGCTCGCGCTGCTGCTGCTGCCGCGCGAGCGCATCGCGTCGGTGTCGTGGCTCGCGCGCGATCCCGCACTGTCCGCCATGGCGCGCGAGGCGATGGCCGTGCCGGTCAATCACGGCTCCTCGGAGGAAGTGCTGCGCGCGCGGCCCGATATCGTGCTGGCGGGCACGTACACCACGCGCGCCACCGTCGAGACGTTGCGCGCGCTCGGCGCGCCGCTGGTGGAAATCGCCCCGGCGGAAGACTGGGACGCCATCCGCCGCGCCACGCGCGAAGTGGGCGACGCATTGGGAGAGCGCGCGAAGGCGGACGCGGCGCTGGCGCGCATGGACGCGACGCTCGCGCGGCTTGCGGCGGAGGCGCCGGCACAACGACCGCTCGTAGCCTTCTGGTCCGGCCCCGGCATGGCGCCGGGCGCGGGCACGCTGTCTGACGCGGTCGTCGCAGCGGCAGGCGCGCGCAATCTCGCGCGCGAACTGGGCATTGTGGGCTTCGGCGCGCTCGACGCCGAACGCCTCATCGCGTCGTCGCCGGATCTGCTCATAACCGCCGAAGCGACGCCGGCGCCGTCATTGCGCCGCGAGGCCGCGAGCCATCCCGCGATCCGCACCCGATGGCAGGGTCGCATGATCGGCGTGCCGGAAGCGCTGACGAGTTGCGGCGGTCCGTTCACCGCCGATGCCGCCGTGCAACTGCGCGCGGAAATGAACCGCGTGCACTTGAACGCCGCACGCACGGCGCCAAACTATCGCGAGCGGCGGCGATGAAACCGGATCGATTTGTTTTTTGCCTCGCCGCGCTCGCGCTTCTTGTCATCGCCCTCGCCGCACTTTCCCTTATTGCGGGGAAAATCTGGTTCTCACCGCTTGATGCGTGGCGCGCGCTTCTCGATGGCTCTCCCGATCTCGGCGGCGTCATCGTGCGCGAACTGCGTGCGCCGCGGGCGGCGCTGGCGATCCTCGTCGGCGGCGCGCTCGGTCTCTCGGGCGCTGCTCTGCAAGGGTTGCTGCGCAATCCTCTCGCCGAACCCGGCGTGCTCGGCATCTCCACCGGCGCGTCTCTCGGCGCGGTTCTTTCGCTCTACTACGGCCTTTCCGCCGCCATCCCCCTCGCCCTCCCCATCGCCGGACTCGCCGGCTCCGCAGCCACCGCGCTCCTCGTCGTCACGCTGGCGCGCGGCGGCGGCACCATCGCGCTGATCCTCGCGGGCGCGGCGGTGTCGAGCTTCGGCGGCGCGCTCGTGGCGCTGGCGTTGAATCTGGCGCCCTCGCCGTGGGCGGCGACGGAGATCATGGTGTGGCTGATGGGCTCGCTCGCGGACCGCAGCTGGGCGCATGTGGGACTCGCCGCGCCGTTCGTGATCGTCGGCGCCGCGCTGCTGCTGCTCAGCGGACGCGCGCTCGACGCGCTGTCGCTCGGCGAGGCGACGGCGGAGAGTCTCGGCGCGGGATTGTCGCGCACGCGATTGCTGGTCGTCATCGGCTCCGCGCTCGCCGTCGGCGCGGTCACCGCCGTGTCCGGCGCCATCGGCTTCGTCGGGCTCATCGCCGGCCACCTGGTGCGCCCGCTCGCCGGGCATGTACCGAGCCGCACACTGCCGCTCGCCGCGCTCTCCGGCGCCGCACTCGTCCTCGCTGCGGACATCGCCGTGCGTGTGATCCCGTTCGGACCGGAAATGAAACTCGGCGTCGTCACCGCGCTCGTCGGCGCGCCGTTCTTCTTCCTGCTCATCCTGCGCGCCCGCAAGGTGCTGCCATGACCACGCTTTCCGCCGCGAACCTCACCGTCGCCGTAGCCGGCAAGACCTTGATCGACGGCGTCGATCTCGTTGTGCGACCGGGTGAGATGATCGCCGTGCTCGGGCCGAACGGCGCGGGGAAATCGACGTTGCTGCGCGCCATGGCCGGATTGATTGCGCCCGCGTCGGGTTCGGTAACCCTCGACGACCGCGCGCTGTCCGCGTGGCCTGCACGCGACCTCGCCGCCGCGCGCGCCTTCCTGCCGCAGAACGGCGCACTCGAATGGCCGCTGACGGTAGAGCGGGTTGTCGCGCTCGGACGATTGCCGCTGGCGGGACTATGGGGCGAGGCGCGCGGCGAGACCGGACGCGCCGTGGACGCCGCGCTCGCGGAGATGGATGCGCTCGATCTGAAGAGCCGGATCGCCACGACGCTCAGCGGCGGCGAGCTTGCGCGCGTCCTGCTGGCCCGCGCCATCGTCGGCGACCCACGCTTCATCCTCGCCGACGAACCCCTTGCAGGACTCGATCCGAGTCACCAGCTAGATGCGCTGAAGCGCCTGCGCATGCTTTCGGACAGCGGGCGGGCCATCGTCATCGCCATGCACGATCTCGATCTCGCCGCACGCTTCTCGACGCGCATCTTTCTTCTTTCACGCGGCCGGGTGATCGCAGACGGTCCGACGCATGAAACCCTCACGACAGAGCGCATCGCCGAAGCGTTTCACGTGGAGGCCCGCGTCGGCGACGACGAGAGCGGCGCGTGGGTGCGCCTGCTGCGTTAGCCGGGGTCGCGCGGCGCGCGGGCGCGTGTCAGCCGTATGCGTCGCACCGTTGCATCGGGGGCCATCGCCTGGATTTCCGCGCGCTGCGCCGCACGCCGGTCATGCACGGACGCGATCACGTAGCCCATGGGCACGCCGAGATCGACCAGCAGTTGCTCGCACAGCACCAGGCTCGCCTCCGTCGTTTCCGGCACCGCATCGGTCGCGCCCAGCTTGTAGAGCCGCGCCGCATCACGCGCATCGCGCGCGCGGCAGACGATCAGGATGTCGGGCCGTTCGTTGCGGGCGGCGGTCACGATCTCGGCGGCCGCCGCGGGGGAATCGAGCGTCACGACGATCGCGCGCGCGTGCGCGATGTCGCACAGGCGCAGGAACTCGACACGGGTGGCGTCGCCATACGCAATCGGTTTGCCACGCCCACGATGCTTCGAAACCTCCTTGGCGTCCTGATCGACCGCGAGGTAGGGCACGTTGTGCGTCTCAAGCATCGACGCGACCGTCTGACCGACCCGGCCGAACCCGCAAATGATGACGCGTCCCGCCGGCGCGACAGATTCAGCAGGCAAGACTGCGAGCGCCGGATCGGGCGCGAGCTTCGTCGGCAACCTGCGCTCCGTCCAGACGCCGACGCGCTCCAGCAACGGCACCAGCGTCATCGTGGTCGCCGCCACGCCCAGCGCGAGCGCCGCGAGATCGGCCGAGAGCAGACCAAGCTGCAGCGCGAGCCCGATGATCACGAACGTGAACTCGCTGCCCGGACCGAGCAGCAATCCGCTCTGCATCGAAACCCCGAGGGGCAAACCGAACAGACGTCCAAGTCCTGTGACGATCCCCGCCTTGACCGCAACGATGGCGAAGGCGACCGCAGCGAAAAGCAACGGCGCATCGAGTATGCGCGGAATATCGATGCTCATGCCGACGGAGATCAGGAAGACGCCGAGCAGCAGGCCCTTGAACGGCTCGATCGTGACTTCGATCTGACGCCTGTACTCGGTCTCCGCGAGCAGGATCCCCGCGATTAGCGCACCCATCGCCATCGAGAGACCCGCGGCCGCGGTGGCGATGCCGGCGCCGAGAATGACCAGCAGCGACGCCGCCATGAAGCTTTCCGAGGCGCCCGCGCCGGCGACCATCCGGAACATCGGGCGGAGCACCAGCCTGCCGAGAATGACCATGGCGGCGACCGCGAGCGCCGCCTGCAGCATCGCCAGGCCGAAGGCGCCGACCACCGGGCCGCCGCCCTTCGCGCCGAGGACGCTCACCGCAAACAGCATGGGCACCACAGCGAGATCCTGGAACAGCAGAACGGCGAACGTGGTGCGTCCGACTGATTTCGTCAGGCGCTTGGTATCCGACAGCGTCTGCAGGATGACCGCCGTCGTCGACATCGACAGCCCCAGTCCAAGGACGATGGCTGCACTGAGGTTGGGCTGGAGCACATAGGCCGCCGCGCCGATGGCGAGCGCGCTCAGACCGACCTGCAACCCGCCAAGACCGAACACGAGGCGACGCATCATGCTCAACCGCTGGAAGGACAGTTCGAGCCCGATCATGAACATGAGCAGGACGATGCCGAGTTCGGCGATGACGGCGATCGACTCCGGTTCGGTGATCACCACGTGCCGCAACCACGGCGCCTCGTCCGCCAGGGCGCCAAGCGCATACGGTCCGACCAGCACGCCCACGAGAATGAAGCCGATGACCGGGCTGAGCTTCAGCCGCCGGAACAGCGGAATGACGACGCCCGCAGCCGTGAGGATGACGAGCGGTTCCTGGAACGAGGAGAGATCGAGCGACGCAGCCATGACGCACCTTACAGGCAGACGACACGCCGCGCGGAGACGAAGTCGCTAACGCAACGTCGCAGCCGCCCGCGCCCGCGCGGTAATCTCCGCCCATGCGCCGGCGGCGATCAGCTCCGGCGTCGCGATCCAGCTGCCGCCAACGCAAAGGACGTTCGGGAGTCCGAGATAGGCCGGCGCGTTCCCCGGCGACACGCCGCCCGTGGGGCAGAATCGCGCAGCGGCGAACGGTCCGGCGAACGCCTTGAGCATCGAGGCGCCGCCCGCCTGTTCGGCGGGGAAGAACTTGAAGTGCGTCAGGCCGAGATCCAGCCCGCGCATCACTTCGGTGGCCGTCGCCACCCCCGGCAACAGCGGCACGCCCGCAAGGCCTGCCTCCTCCGCGATGCCTTCGGTCAGTCCGGGAGAGACGATGAAGCGCGCGCCGGCCAGGAACGCCGCGTCCAGATCCTTCGGAGAGAGGATCGTGCCGGCGCCGACGACAGCGCCTTCGACGTCCCGCATCGCGCGGATCGCATCGAGCGCGACCGGGGTGCGCAAGGTGACCTCCAGCGCGCGCAGACCGCCCGCGACCAGCGCCTCGGCGAGCAGCCGCGCGTCCGCAACGCGCTCGACCGTCAACACCGGGATCACCGGCGCGAGCTGCATGATGGCGGCGATCTCGCTCATGAATGGCTCCTGAAAAAGATGCTCGCGCCGCTCTCGGCGGCGCCGACCCCGGCGCGAAACGACGAGAACAGCTCCCGACCCCACCCCGACCGGTCCGCGGGGCGCACGGCGAGCGGTCGAGCGGATACCGTGACCGGATCGGCGATCACCTCGAGTACGCCCTGCATCGCGTCGACGCGAATGACGTCGCCATCGACGATCCGCCCGATCGATCCGCCCTGCGCCGCCTCTGGCGTCACATGGATCGCCGCCGGCACCGCGCCAGATGCGCCCGACATGCGTCCGTCCGTAACGAGCGCGACGCGAAAGCCCTTGTTCTGCAGCGCCGTCAGCGCCGGCGTCAGCTTGTGCAGCTCCGGCATGCCATTGGCGGCGGGCCCTTGAAAACGCAGGACCACAATCACATCTCGATCGAGCCCGCCCGCCTTGAATGCCGACAACACATCGTCCTGATCATCAAACACCGCGGCGGGCGCCTCGATCACATGCCGATCCTGCGGCACGGAGGAAACCTTGATGATCGCGCGCCCCAGCGAGCCTTTCAGAAGGCGCACGCCGCCTTCCGCGTCGAACGGATCTGAAGCGGGCCTGAGAATATCCGGCGCGAGGGAGGCCTCGGGCGGCGTGCGCCACTTCAGCGTATCGCCATCGAGGAACGGTTCGTGCGCATAGCTCTCTAGACCGTCGCCGAAGACCGTCTTCACGTCCCCATCGAGCAGACCCGCGCCGAGCAGTTCGCGCACGAGAAACGCCATGCCGCCCGCCGCGTGGAACATGTTCACGTCCGCGCCGCCATTGGGATAGACGCGCGTCAGCAACGGCGTGACGCGCGCGATGTCCTCGAAATCCGTCCAGTCGACGACAATGCCCGCCGCATGTGCGATCGCGGGAATGTGCAGCGCGTGGTTGGTGGAGCCGCCGGTCGCCATGAGACCGACGATGCCGTTGACGACCGCCGCAACGCTGATCACCTCGGCTAGGCCGGTATCTCCCGCACGCGCCAGCTCGATGGCGCGAACCGCAGCGTGACGCGTCAGCGCATCCCGCAACGGCGTGCCCGGATTGACGAACGCCGTTCCCGGCAGATGCACGCCCATCAGCTCCATCAGCATCTGGTTGGAGTTGGCCGTGCCGTAGAACGTGCAGGTGCCGGCCGTGTGGTAGGAGGCGGCCTCCGCTTCGAGCAATTCCTCGCGCGTCGCCTGACCAAGCGCGAAACGCTCGCGGACCCGGGCCTTCTCCTTGTTCGGAATTCCGGACGACATCGGCCCCGCCGGCGCGAAGATCACCGGCAGGTGTCCGAACGAGAGCGCGCCGATCATCAGGCCCGGCACGATCTTGTCGCAGACGCCAAGCATGATCGCGGCGTCAAACGCATCGTGAGACAGCGACACCGCGGTGGCCATGGCGATCACGTCGCGCGAGAACAGCGACAGCTCCATGCCGGGCCGTCCCTGCGTGACGCCATCGCACATGGCCGGCACGCCGCCCGCCACCTGCGCCGTTCCGCCTGCGGCCCGCGCCGCATCCTTGATGATGTCGGGATACTGCAGCAGCGGCTGATGCGCGGAGAGCATGTCATTGTAGGCGGTGACGACGCCGATGTTCGGCGCGTCCCCGCGCATGGAGAGCTTGTCGCCGAGCGGCGAGGCGGCGAATGCATGTGCGAGATTTCCGCACGACAGGTTCGTGCGACCGCGCCCTGCGGCGCGCGCGGCGGCGATGCGCGCCTCATAGTCTGTGCGAGATCTGGCGCTGCGCGCGGCGATACGCGCGGCGACGTCACGGATGACGGGATGGCGGGCGGTCATGACTTTGCCTCCGGGCACCAGCAGGCCCAAACCGGAATTTTCGCATCGCGCAACAGCGCTACGATGGGCGTGGCGCCGGCGCCGGCCATCGCGTCGTCGAAGACGCTGCGCTTGGCGTCGCCGCTGAAGAGCAGAATGACACGCCTGGACGCCGCAATGGCTGGAAACGAGAGCGTCAGGCGATCCGCCGCGCCCGCCGCGCCTTCCGCATGCACGGGGAGAACAGTCGCGCCGCCGCGCATCGCCGCCTCGTACCCCTCGGCGCCGGGAACGAGCGAGGCCACATGCCCGTCGAGGCCGAGACCCAGCACGCAGACATCGAACGGGATCGCGGAAGACAGTTCCGCGCTGAGACGCGCCGCCGCGTCGCCCATCGATTCCGCCGCCCCGCGCCAAGACACAAAACGCGATTTCCGGGCGCGGCCTTCCAGCAGCCGTTCGCGCACGAGCCGCTCGTTGCTGCCCGCCGCCGCCACATCCAGCCAGCGTTCGTCCGACAGGGACACAGTGATATCCGCCCAAGGCAGGTCCGCATCGCGCAAGGCCTCAAACAGCGGCCCGGGAGACGTTCCACCGGGAACTATGAGCGCGCCGCGTCCGCGCGCGAGCACGGCGCCGGCGAGCAGCGCGGCGATATCTCCGGCGACCGCGGTCGCGAGAGCCGCCATGTCCGGATAGGCGTGGAATTCGACATGCGGGTGATCTGGGGGCGGCGCTGTCATTCGAACCACGTGTGACCGTTGCGCAGCGTGAGCGAAAACGCGCCGGACGGTCCCCAAGAGCCAGCCGGGTACGGCGCTGGCGTCACGCCCTGCTTCGTCCAGCCGTCGATGATGGCGTCCACCCACGCCCAGGCGGCCTCAGACTCATCGCGGCGGACAAACAGCGTCGAATTGTTCTGCAGCGCTTCCAGCAGCAACCGCTCGTAGGCGATGCGCCGGCGCTGCTTGGAGAAGGCATCGTCGAGGCTGAGATTGAGCGAGAGCGGCTTGAGATCGAATCCATGCCGCGCCGCGCCTTGCGCCAGCGTCGGCGTCTTGTTCATCAGCAGCAGCGAGATCTCCTCCTCCGGCTGCAGCCGGATGGTGAGGCGATTGGCCATCAGGTCGTTCTCGCCGAAGATCGAATGCGGCACGGCGCGGAACTGGATGACGATCTCCGATGACCGCGCGGGCATCCGTTTGCCGGTGCGCAGATAGAACGGCACGCCCGCCCAGCGCCAATTGTCGATCTGGGCGCAGAGTGCGACGAAGGTCTCGGTGTCGCTCGTCGCGCCGCCGGTTTCCTCGGTATAGCCCGGCGCGGGCTCGCCGTCGGTGACGCCGCGCCGGTACTGACCGCGCACGGTGCAGCGCGCGATATCGGCGCCGCCGATCGGGCGCAGCGAGCGCAGCACCTTGACCTTCTCATTGCGCACCGACTCCGGATCGAGATCGGCCGGGGGCTCCATGGCGACCAGACACAGAAGTTGCAGCAGATGGTTCTGCACCATGTCCCGCATGGCGCCGTATTCGTTGTAGTAGGCCCACCGGCCCTCGACGCCGACGGTCTCGGCGACGGTGATCTGCACGTGGTCGATGGAGACCTTGTCCCACAGCGGCTCGAACAGGGTGTTGGCGAACCTGAGCGCGATGAGATTCTGCACCGCCTCCTTGCCGAGATAGTGATCGATGCGGAAGATCTGCTTCTCGGAGAAGTGTTGCGACAGCTCATCGTTGATGGCGTCGCAGGAGGCCCGGTCGCGACCGATGGGCTTTTCGACGATGATGCGGCTCTCGCCTTCCGACAGATTCGCCCCGGCCAGGCCCCGCACGATGGCGCCATAGAGTGCGGGCGAGGTGCTCAGATAGAAGACCCGCTCCTGCGCGCCCTCCAGCAGACTGGCGAGACAGCCGTATGTTTCCGGCGCATCCGCATCGCCGCCGCAATAGCGCAGCCGGGAGGCGAAGCGTTTCCACACCTCGGTGTCGAGCGGCGCCGCCGAGCGCGCCTTCACCGCCGTCTCGATCTCGGCGCGGAAGTCGGAATCCCTGAGCGAAGACCGCGCGGCGCCGATGATCCTCAGGTCCGGCGGCAGCAGGCCGTCCGCGTCGAGAAAATACAGCGACGGAAACAGCATGCGCCGGGCCAGATCGCCAGTGGCGCCGAAGATCACGAAGGCGGGGTTTGCTCGCATATCGTTTCGGGCAGGTATCCTCTCCGCTGCTTCGGTTCAAGCGACGGCCGAAATACTTCCCGAATATTCCACCGCATGCCTGCCATGCGCTCAGTATGACCGCGCGATCAGCACCTCTTCGACCCCCGGCGCCCCGGTGAAGATGCAGGCGCCGTGGGCCTTCGCCTGCGCCGTCGGCGCGTTGCGGATCGTGAGCTTCAGCGCCTTGAGGCGCGTCGCCACGGCTTCGAGCGCATCGCCCGTCGGCTTCGACCATGAGACGCGGGCCCAGCCCTTGAAGGCGCTCGCGGCCTCGTCGTCCTCGGCGGCGGCGCCGAAATAGGTTTCGAGGTCACCGAAGGTGGCTATCGGCGTGATGGACAGCTCCAGCCTTTCCTTCGCCTCGGCATAGAGCCCGGCCTGGATATCCTCGAGCAACCCGCCCGCGACATCCACGAACGCATCCCGCGCCAGCGCCTGCGACGCCACCTTCTCCCCGTTGCGCAACTGGTCGCGACGCATGAACGTCACCTGCCCGCCGGCCGCGTCGCGCGGACCGACTTCAAGGATCAGCGGCGCGCCGCGGCGCACCCAGTTCCAGCGCTTGTCCGCCGATCGGGTGGCCTTCTTGTCGACGAACGCCCGCAGGCCCACGCCAAACGCGGCGCGCTTCGCGAGATCCTTCTGCAGCGCATCGCAGTAGGCGAGCACGTCGGCGTCCTCGGGCTTGTCGCGCAGCATCGGCACGATGACGATCTGCTTCGGCGCAATCGTGGGCGGCAACCGCAACCCGTCGTCGTCGCCGTGGGTCATGATCACGCCGCCGATCATGCGCGTGGATACGCCCCAGCTCGTGGTGTGGCAGTAGGTCTGGCCGCCGTCCTTGTCCTGGTACTTGATGTCCTGCGCCTTGGCGAAGTGCGTGCCGAGATAGTGCGAGGTGCCGGCCTGCAAGGCCTTGCCATCCTGCATCATCGCTTCGATGGAGTAGGTGTTGTCGGCGCCGGGGAAGCGTTCGTTCTCGGGCTTTTCACCGGCGATCACCGGCATCGCCAGCACTGTCTCGGCGAACTCGCGATAGACTTCGAGCATGCGCAGCGTGTGTTCGCGCGCCTCGGCTTCATCGGCGTGGGCGGTGTGACCCTCCTGCCAGAGAAATTCCGCCGTGCGCAGGAACAGCCGCGTGCGCATTTCCCAGCGCACGACGTTGGCCCACTGGTTGATCAGCAGCGGCAGGTCCCGGTAGCTCTGCACCCAGCGATTGAACGCATCGCCGATGATGGTCTCCGACGTCGGCCGCACGATCAGCGGCTCTTCAAGCTCCGCATCGGGATCGACCTCGAGCTTGCCGTCGACATTCTTCAGCCGGTGGTGCGTGACCACCGCCATCTCCTTGGCGAAGCCCTCGACGTGCTGGGCCTCCTTGGCGATGAAGCTCATCGGAATGAAGAGCGGGAAGTAGCAGTTCTCGTGGCCGGTTTCCTTGATCCGGTCGTCGAGCTGGCGCTGGATCAGCTCCCAGACCCCATAGCCCCACGGCTTGATGACCATGCAGCCGCGCACCGGCGAGGCTTCCGCCATGTCGGCGTCGCGGACGATCGCCTGGTACCATTCGGGGAAGTTCTCAGCCCGGGTGACGGGCAGCGCGTGCTTGGACATGAGGGTTCCGGGTGTGTGCGGGAGGCGGGGGTGATAGCGCCTTGCGGGCGCGGTTAGAAGAGCGGGATGGCGCTGGCGGCGGAGAGCAGGACCGCCGGCATGGGGCAGCGCCGCCAGACTCCGATGGAATCTCGCGTGACCAGAACACCGTATGCCGGCGGGACGCCGGCGGTCCTGTTCGCGCAGATCACGAGGTGTCTGGAGCGTGGGCGCCCTCGCCCACGTCCGCTGTCGATGGGATTGCGGCGGCGAGGGCGCCGCCGCTCCGGGTGAGAACCAGTTTTCCCGTCGAGACGCCCTTCGGCACGCGGGCGATGGCGCGTGTGACGGTGGCGTCGAGATCATCGAGCGCGCGGCGCATCTCAGCAAACGTCCTGAGCGCGATCCCGCGCGTGTAGAGCCGCACCATGTCGAGGCCTCTTTGCGCATAGCGAAAGCCACGCGGCGTCGACGGCGGTCGCAGCCAGCGTTTACGGCGCTCCGATTTCCGGAACCGCATTCGCTGACACATCATCAGGAAGATGAGCTGGCGCAGCTCGCGCCGCGCTTCGAGACGCATCGCATGCAGCGCTTTGCGCCCTTCACGGAACCCGATCGCCTCCACCAGCCAGACAGCGATCTCCAGCAGCCAGAGCCGGAGGCTCTGGACGTGCGCTTGAAGATCGGTGCGTGTGACGGGGGTGAAGATCTGCATTTGCTCCGTTCCTGGCCGCTCGGGTTTGTTGAAAACAGAATGATGATCTCACGGGCGGGAGTCCGGTCGGATAAATTCACGAAATTGAACCGCACTTTCATGGCGGCCATGGACCGGAGGCGCGCGAAGGCGTGGAACGCGGGGGTCCCGTTCCCCCTACTTTTCGGCAATCTGCCCTCGATACCGTGCTTCCCCGAGAGGGGAAGCTGTCAGCGCGGCACGCGCTGACTGATGGGGCGGTAAGCTCGCTTTCAACAAGGAGCCGCCGCCCCATCCGTCTCGCGGCTGACGCCGCGATCCACCTTCCCCTCGCGGGGAAGGACGGGGAGCGGTCATTTCCCGGGCGCAGCGAAATGCGCACAACGACGCGACGACACCCCCTGCGGAGGGGCGCCGCAATCGTTCGCGATCGAAGAAAACTGGAGCGGGCGAGGCGATTCGAACGCCCGACCCCAACCTTGGCAAGGCCTCCAGGGTCATAATTGCGCACGTTGCCGGGCGTTGCCGGACGTGTCGTTTTCCCTGCATTTGCAATATGTTATGCTCACATCGCGATTAGCGCTGATGGGCGCGTCTAGGCGCTGATTGCCGCTCTCGTGGTGACCATGTGGTGACCAAAAATCTGGACTGCGTACGAATGCAAGCACCTCAACGGCTGACGAAACGCGTCATCGACGCCGCCCAGCCCCACGCCGAAAAAGCATACTGCATTTGGGATAGCGACGTGAAAGGCTTCCGCCTCCGGGTCCGCCCAAGCGGTCGCAAGACGTTCGAACTCAAGTACCGCGCCGGCCGCCGCCAGCGCCTTTTCGTGATCGGCGACTACGGCCCCTTCACCGCTGAAAAAGCACGCAAGGCTGCCGAAGACGCCAAGCACAATGCGAGCCGCGGCGGTGATCCCCAGCACGACAAGGAAGTGCGGCGAAACGCGGCGACGATCGCCGAATTGATACAGCTCTATTTGACCGAGGGCCGGATCGATAAGCCGGAGAAGCGGGAAAGCTCGTGGCGGACAGACGAACGCGACCTGCGCTGCCATGTAGAGCCCCTTCTGGGCGCCTACGGCATTAACACGCTGACGACCCCCGACATTTCCCGCTGGCAGCGGGATGTCGCAAACTTCAAGACCGCGCGTACCCAAAAGCTGGGCTTTCGCCGGAAATCGACGATCCTAGGCGGTCCCAAAGTGGTCGGTCGGGCAACCCGCACGCTCTGCGCAATGCTGAACTGGGCGATCAAGCGCGAGTTGATCAAGGACAACCCCGCCGCGCGCGCGGCCAAGCCGCCGGACCGGCTGCGCGAGCGCTTTCTCACCGATGAGGAAGCGGTGCACTTGTTCGAAGTGCTGGACGCTATGGAGGCGTGCGCCGAGATACGGGAGGACCATGCCGACCTCTTCCGCATCATCGCCCTGACCGGCGCCAGGCTCGCCGAGATGCGCGATCTGGCGTGGTCCGAGATCGATTTCTCGCGGCCGGCCATTATCCTTCAGCCGGAGCGCCACAAGGCCGGACGGACCGGTCGCAAAGTGATCAATCTCAACGCCGCCGCCGTCGAGATACTGAAACGTCGCGCCAACGAGACTGCCTGGGTGTTCGCCAAGCCGCCGCCGTTCAAGGGACCGATGGAAACACCGCGCAAGGCGTGGGCGGCGGTGATTGCTCAAGCGAAGTTTGACGATCTGCGAATTCACGACCTACGCCACACCTTCGCGTCGCTTCTGATAAAAGACGGCCACAGCCTAGCTTTTGTGCAGAAAGCCCTTGGCCACTCACGACCGGAAGTGACGGCGCGTTACGCCCACCTCAAAGACGAAGCAACGCGCGCCGCCTTCGATCACGTCGGCGCTGTCTACACTCGCCGCCGCGAGACCGGCCAGTCGGCCGAGACCTGAGGTACGATATGCGGGCGCTGCATTCCTAAGAGCTGACTCCGCGCAATCTAGCGCCGTCAACGGACATCCAACTTCCGAAAATCGCCCAATGCGGCAGCTAGAGAGGTTGTCAGACCACTTGGGCTCACGATCGCAGCGCGCGCTGCCGCGTATGTCACACTAGAAGTCGTACCGCTTCGTCGGGCGTCGCTATCCTGCTGTCCTTGAAATCCTGCGCCTGGCTCAAGCGCTTCCGAAAATTGTCGTCGCTCGTAACGAAAACGTCGCGACGATTGTGATCGTGCGCCCAAAACATTTGCCTGTCGCAAAAGGCGTTGCGCCAGCGCCTTGCCTCCGGGACGCGGATGCTGTCCGAGGAGATGCCAACGAGTGTCGCAAAGTCCGGCCAAGAAAACGGAATCGTAGGAAACAGCGTCTCGTGAATCAGGCGCTCGCGCGCGACCATTTCGGAAGTCCCACCGAATAGTCCGACACCCCAGAAGCCAATATCCCAGTACGTAATTGTAGGAAGGATCTCCAGGTGTTCGAGTTGCAACGTGGCGAGACGCGCTTTGAAGTCGCTATAGTTCTCCAGATATGCATCTCCGGGCTGACGCTCAGATGCGCTAACAGACACCACAGCCACGTGCGCACGACCCTCGGCGCTGCTGACGGACAACGCTCGAACAGCTTTGGCGGCAGACCGGTGCTCGGCAAGATCAATAATGCAATTGGTGTCGAGCGTGAAGGTAGGCATTGCGTCTAGCCTCCGCCGCCGGCGCCGAGCACGGCGAATGCGCTGTGCGAAAGCGTGGTGGTGCGCACGGCGACGGACGCGCCCATCTGCTCAGTCAACCGGTCGACCCGCGCCTTCGGAATCGGACAACGCACGCCTAAGATGACTTCACGGAGCGCGATGCGGTCGTCGAACTCGTAGAAGAAGAGCCCGTCCTCCGCAGTTTCAGGATCGAGGCCGCAAATGACGCGCACTTCCTGCTCATAGGCCCAGGCCGCGTGCTTGGTGCCGAGATAGCGCTTCATCCATTCTTCCGGATCGGGATGAGTCAGCAGCTCGCGCGTGAACGGCACGCGCGCATCGGCATAGCGCACGTCGAAGACCGCATCGTCGGGAATATCGCAGCCGAGGCACACGCCGCGATGGCGGTCGGCGTAATGGCTCCACATGATTGGCTGATCCCATGCCTTGGAAAAACAGATCATGCCGCGCGTCTCAGCCAGTTTGGCGCGCATATCTTGATATGGAGTGCGCAGCGCCTCATCGCTCAAATCAGCGGCCTGCAACTCGTAGGGATCGTTGAGGTCATGCACGCGCGAAATCTTGAGGCGCTGTAGCGTGATGTTGGAAAGCCCGTGCGTGAGGTTGGTGAAGTAATAGCCGCGCATGCGCGTTTCGGTCCTAGTAATGTAGCCGTTTGCGAATGTCGGCGTCGGTGTCGTGGTACTCCGCTTCCTTGGTGTAGGATTTCGCCATGTCGCTCATGATGCGCGACACGCGCGGGTGTGTGTATTCCATCGCCCGCGCCGAGCGTTCGTATTTGGCCGCCAGCTCGCGCTCTTGGTCCCCGCCCCTCCCGCGCGTGACGACGCCGCGCTTATTGTGAAGGCCGACATGGATGCCCGAGGCCATGGGCTCGCTCAGCACGTTTTCCAGCGCATCGCGGAGCGGCCGGATCGGCCAAACGCCGTCCTCGTCTACGGCAGCGTGGGCGAACAATTGGCCCATGCACTCATCGCCCATCGCGGTACGCGCCAGTGCGCTGCAGCCTTCGCGCACCTTTTTCACCCAGGCTTCGATCTCGCCGGCGTCGAGCTGGCCCAAACGGTTGCGTCCGGGAATGCGCCGAAGCGCCTGCAGCAACCGGTAGGCGTTCTGCGCGCGCGCTGCGCGTTCTTGCGGCGTCTTGGCTTGGAGTTCCGGCGGATCATCGCAATTGTCCTTGCGCTTGAACGCGAAGGCCACGGCGTGCACGAACACCTCCGGCTGCTTCTCAATGTGCCGCTCGAGGTCGGGGATCTTGCTCTTGCCGCCCTCGTCGTCATCGTCGGGATCGAGCGCGTCGAGATAGAGAAATTCGAGACCTGCCAATTCCATTTCACTGAGTTCGCTGCTCGCGCGCAGCACCTGGAACGCCTTGGTCACCGTATAGCGTTCAAGCTGAAAGGTTTGCGCGCGTTCCGGTGACCCCGGCATGGCTTCCATGAGCGTGTACAGCTGGCGCGGCTGCAGTGCCTCTTCGATATCCATGTGGATGAGCTGGAACGCCGCGCGCGGACGCCCGGCGGCGATGAGCTGATCGACGGCGTGGGCGAATTCGGCCGGCGTCTGCCGGGCCCAGCCCGGATAGACGTCGGCCCAATAGGCGGTGCGGACATCGTCGCCCCGGGCATCCAACAGGTCCCAGGTGACCTGCCGGAACGGGAAGAGCACCAGCGCGTGATGAAGCGCCGCCGGCGGCAGCTTCACCGCGATAGCATGCAAGATCTCGGCCTCGGTTTCGGGCGTTAGCGCGCCCAGCGCGCCAGCCGCGAGCTGACGCAAGTTGAGCGTCTCCGCGAATGAGTTGCGGTTGATGATGGCGGCGATTGCATCCGCCAGCTCCGCGGGTTCGGCGATAATCTTCGGCAGGAACCAGCCGATGATCTGCGCAGCCTCGCCCCGCCCCGCGAGTTCGATTAGGCCTTCGACGCCGCGCGCCGCCAACACTTCTTCGAGCGCGGCGCGGCGCTGGGCGTTGATGCGTTCGTCGCGCTTCTTGAAATCGATCTCTTCTTCCTCGAACTCGTCGGCGGATTCATCGACCCAGTGTTTTTTGAAGAGCCAATCGTGCTTCAAGATGACGTCGCTCGGCGCCAGCGCCTCATAGGCGCGCCGCGCCGCCCGCGTCGCATCGACGCCTTTGCCCTTGCGCCGGTGCGCACGCCTCGTCAGCGCACTGACACGGATTTTCTCGCGCAGCCAAGCGCGGTCTTCTTCGCTTGCGCTCTCGCTCCAGGTCTCGACAAGAAGCCAGGCCTCGCGCTGCTTCGGCGGCGGCAGCTCGCTGATGGCGCCGACGAGGTCACCCAAGGTGTTGCGATCATGCTGGGGCCAAGCAAGCGCGAGCTCCAATGCATGGAGCGCAAAGCTCCGCATTTCACCCATGGTGACCGGCTCGCCCTTGCCGTGGCCGTCCGGGCGCCAGCGCGGCTTGTGGCTATAATGGCCCACGGTGTTGCGCCGGCCGTCGAACTGATCGACCGCGATCGCCCACGCGACCTTGGGAAAGCGCTGCGCCACGAGATCGAGCACACGGATGCGCTGTTCGACGTCGGCTCCGGTTTGCGGCATCCAGGCGCGAAAGATGGCGCCAAGCGAGCCCGCGGGTTTGTTCATCCAATTGTCGGTGATCTCGATTTCGCTCATGCGTGCGAGGATGAGCACGACGCGCGGCAATTGTTCGCTCGACCAAGCAAGGCCTTCGAGCGCCCAGAGCAAGCCAGAGCGCGGGCAGCCGCCGCCGAACAGCGCGGTGGACGCGGGCTTCAGAAGCGACAGCACCACGGGGTTGTCGCTGGCGAGGTCGGCTTCGAGAATGTCGAGGAATTCATCGGGGGCCGCTTCGGCGTACATCGGCAGATCGTCGCTCTGCGCGCGCAAGCCTCGTACCGTCATCGGCGTCAGCAGATCGCGTACCAGCCGGCGTACGCCGCCTTCAATGTCCATGCCGATGCGCGCACGCATCAAGAGATCGCCGTGGACGGCGAGCAGCACCAGCGTTTCGCTCAAGCCTTGGCGCAAAGCGCCGGAGATTTGCCGCGTCTTGCCGTGAATGCCGGCCATCCAGCGTTCGTCTTCCGGCAGGTCGAGCGAGGGATCGTCTTCCGACAACACTAGTTTGGCGACGTTAAAGAAGCGGACGAGATCGGCGCGCGTGATGGTGCGCGCAACTGCAAAGAGTGCGTCGATCTTGGAGACGACACCGCGGAAATTGCCGGTCGACCAGACCGGCGCGTCGTCGAGCAGCAAGAGCGCCGCCAGGTCCTTCTCCAACTGCTCATATTCAGCGTCGGCGGCGAGGAAGGACAGAATGATACGGTCGGCTTCGTTATTGGCCTTCCAGGAGCCCGCGAACATGAAGGGGATAACGAAGGCCGCGAGCTTGGCGTCCGCGGCCCAGGCGGGCGTGCGCACGGCTTCGAGGGTGGAGAGCCGCCGGCGCAGCACGGTCGGCGAGCGCGCAGATTCGCGCGCATAGCGCTCGATGTCGTCGCGTGCGAGGCCCATCACGGTGAGCGCTTTCTCGAAGCCGTCGTGGCTCAACGGTTCGAGCACGATGTCGGCGTCAGCGCTGGTCAAGTTGCGCGGGTAGATGATGATCGACCGCAAATCTTTGAGGTGCGGCGCCAGTTCTTTTTCGACCTCGGGGCTCGCGACCACCGGAATGAACGACGCGCCTTTGACCGCGAGGCGCGTCAGCGCGCCAGGCTCGGTGAAAATGGCGATGCGGTCGCGGTAGAGGGCGAGATCGGCATCGTCGCGCGCGAACAGGCGATTGAGGAAGGCAACGGCTTCGCCAGTAGAATCTGCGGTGATGACAAGCGAGGCATCGGCGCCGCCCTTGGCGAACTTGGACACAGCGATCGCATTCGCAGCCTTGGCGGCTTCGTCGAACAGCGCCTCGCTCAGCGGCGGTTGGCAATCGGCGGCCCACTGCCTCCAGCCGCCGTCGAGGGAGAGCACGCCCTGGGACGGCGCGCCGGTTTCGTTCGCGAACCAGGTCTGCGCGGCGATCGATTGTTCGAGCCATTGTTCGAGGTCGCTCGCATCGAAGGCCAGCACCTCTTTCCATTGCTTCTCGGCACGGCGGTCCTTCAGCCATGCGGCTTTGCCGGCCCATGTGCGCGGCGTCACAAAAACGAAGCTGATGGCGGCGCGTTCGGCGGCGGGGGTCTGTTCGATGCTCTTGGCGTAATCGCCGTCCGCCTTGGCCTTGATGTCGCGGTTGACGCCAAATTCCCAACCGGAGGCACCGACGGGAACCCAAGGCGTTGCCTGGCCGGCTTCGACCACACCGTCCCAACCTGGACGTTCGGCGTCGTCATTGCCGGGAAAATCGACCTTGGTGAGTTCGACGCCGGTGGAATGAATCAGGGTGCGAATGAGCACGGCGAACCGTGCTCGGGCGTCGATGCGGTCGGCCCAGGCCTCGACGTCGCGCGCCTTGGACTCAAGGAAGCGCGGCACGTAGGTACGGGTGGAGGCGGCCGCGCCGTCGAGGCGCGCGGCGCGTGCCTCATACGCGGCCTGCATATCCATCAACTCGCGCGCGTTGGCGCCAAAGGCACGTTCGATCCGCGCGGCCATATCCGCTGACAAGGCGGCGTTGCCGTTCAAGAGTGTTGAAAGCGCCTGGCGTCCGACGTCCAAGAGCTTAGCGGCCTCTCCCACGCTCATGCCTAGGGGAAGGACCTTGGCGCGAATGTGGGCGCCGGGGTGTTCAGGAGCCTTGGTCATGCCGTCAAGGTAAGTGCTCTGTCGCGCGATACAAGACAGTCCATAGCCGACTTCTGTTCAATTTATGTTAGTCTCACCCCAAAAATGATCAAAAACGGCTCCCGCACGGGGGCATGTTAGTCTTGAAGCAACGAGATCAACCTGCTATGTTCCCGGACGGGATCACGAAATGAAGACCACACCACCTCCACCCCCCACGGCGATTGAGCTTGCGCGCGCCGCCGCACGTCGCCAGGCGGGCGCGGTGAAGCCGACCTCATCGGCCACGGCGGCACTTAGCTTCGCCATGCGTCTCGCGCGCGGCGAGCGGCCGGCGGCGAGCGCCGATACGAAAAGCCTCTACGAGCACCTGCTGAGCACCGAAGGACTGACCGCGCTCGATACGCTCCGTGACGCCGACGAAGCGCTCCAATCGGCGATGAAACTCTCGGATCTAAAGAAGAGATCGGTGCTCGCCGATTTGGCGCGCGCCGCCGATGCAGCGACGCCGGCCACCGCACAAGCGCGCCCGCAAGGCTCGTTCGCGCGGCACACTTTGGTTCGCGCGCGGACGGCGGATATCGATATCACCACAGTCATCGAGCCGCTCGCTTCGGCGAAAACACTGGGCGCCATGGTGCGCCGTGCGCGCGAAGAAAAAGGCGTCTCGCAGATCAAACTGGCTGAGCTCGCAGGGGTTGGACGCCGCTTTGTCTCCGAGCTTGAGAACGGCAAGAGTTCGCTTGAGTTCAACAAGGTGCTGCAGGTGGCCGCGGCCGCCGGCGTGGCCGTGATGGCGCGGGCGCCGTCATGAGCGAACTCATTCTCGATGTACGGCTCGATAGTTTCGCCGACCCGATCGGCGTGCTGGTCCGTGACGCCAAAGGCGCGCTCGCCTTCGCCTACACGCCGGAGCACGCCCGCAACGAGCGCGCGCTCGCGCTATCGCTATCGCTTCCGCTCACCGATGAACCCTACGCCGACTCGGTGACCCGGGCCTTCTTCGACAATCTCCTCCAAGAGCGCGACGGCGTCTTGCGGAATGTGATGGCGCGTGAAGGGTTGGCCCGCGACGACGTGGCGGGCCTGCTTGCCCACCTCGGGCGCGATTGTCCCGGGGCGGTGTCGGTGCTGCCGCAGGGCGCTACGCCTTCGAAAGTGCCGGGCGATCTCGACCGCGATTACGAGCCGCTCTCCGACACACAGATGGAAACGATCGTGCGTGCCTTGCACGAGCGGTCGCCGCTGCCGGAGGACGTGCATGACCCCTCGCCGCTCTCGGGCGTGCAAAGCAAGATCGCGCTGACCCTCTTGGCCGACGGACGCTTCGGCGAACCAAGGCGTGGCTCAGGCGCGCCAACGACGCATATCATCAAGGCGCCCGATCAGCGCCATCGCGACGACGCGAGCCTGGAGGCCGCGGCGCTTGATCTTTCGGATAGCTTGGATCTCGACACGGCGCAGGCGCGCACGCTCCGAGTGGGCGTCATCGAAGTGCTGCTGATCACCCGGTTCGATCGCGCCAAGACCGCCGATGGGCGCATCGCCCGTCTGCATCAGGAAGATTTTGCCCAAGCGCTCGGCTTGCCGTCGAGCCTAAAGTACGAGCGCAACGCCAAGACCGTGCACCGCTTCGACGCCGCCGCCATTGGTGGCCTGCTCGCGCAGACGCTGGATCCGAAGGCGGCGCGTGAGACCTTCGTGCGCGCGCTCCTGTTCGACCTGATGATTGGCAATGTCGACGGACACGCCAAGAATCACGCGCTCTTACATCATGCTGGCGGCGGGGTGAGCCTGGCGCCGCGTTACGACGTGATACCAACGCGGCTTGACCGCCAGCTCACAGACGAACTCGCGTTCAAGATCGGCGCCGCCTCAACATTACAAACGCTTACCGGCACCGACTTCGATGCATTCCTCAGCACAATCGGCGTGCCGGACGCCGCACAACGGCCGCTGATAGAGGCGCACGCACCGAAGATGGCGGCAGGTCTGACCGCGGCGTTCCGCGATCTCGACCGCAAGCGCATGAAGCGCTTCGCCGATCTAATCGCCCATAATATCGAGACGCTGTTTTCGGCGCTCTCGCTGGCCGTCCCGCCCGCGGTCAAGGAGCGCGACGCCTTCGTCGAGCGCGGCGGCGGCTGGCCGTCGAGCTAACCGACGAGCTCACCACACGGTCGCAGCGGGCGTGCAAACCGACCGAATGCTCAATCGCTACCACTTGGTTTTACCGCGACCGTTATCGCGCTGTACGGAATGATCCCCAGTTTCCGGAAATGCCCCACGAGAGGCATCGCAAACCATCTCAACGCTCCGAAGTGGATTGCCGCTTTCGGCCTTCTGCGTAAGCGTCGAGGTCTGCCGGGTCATATCCCACAAGCTTGCTCGTGATCTTCACGTAACGCGGCCCGCGACCCTCGCAGCGCATCTTATCGAGTGTTGACTTCGAGAGGCCCAGGCGCGCCGCCGCTTCGCGCACGCGCAACAATCCGTTTGCAGGTCGAGCGACCAAAGGCGCTGGCTTCGGCGTCCGCACGGGCTTGGGTTGGTTCGCCGGTATCGGCAGACGCGCACCGTTGTCGACGCCCACCGTCACGGCCTGCATTGGCGTGGCGCCAATTGCCGCGAACAAATCCGGCTGCGCGCGCGCTTGGTCTCGACCATTCTTGTGGTGGGATTTGCGCTTCATCACCGATACCGCCTCAAGACAATGTCGCGCGTCACCAGCACACGGACGGGCGCCCCTGCCCTGACACGAAGCGTCGGGCGAACGGCCAGCTCACGATCGACAATGCGAGCACCAGATTGCGCTGCCTGTTGTGCGGCGGCGTCGCCGAGGCTCTGCGAGAACCCGCTGGACTCGCTGTCCTCCGCTTCATTGGCTGCGACCGTGATGATCGACGACAGCGCAATGGCCGCAGCAAGCCGATCGAGATGATTGTCAGTTCGGTCCGTCAGTCCCGATGCGCCAGACGGATCGCTCGCATCCATGTTCTCAAGATTGATGCTCCAGCCGTTCGGCAGGATGAGCCTATTCCAGGCGAGCAGGATGCGGCTGTCGCCGTAACGCGCGCCGTCGCGATAGGTGCCGATCAGGCGCGACCCCTGCGGGATCAGCAGATGATCGCCCGTCACGCTATCATAGACTGGCGCTGTCACCTGCGCGATCACACGCCCCGGTAGGTCCGAGTTCAGCGCCGTCACGAGCGCGGCCGGAATGACATGCCCCGCTTGCAACTCGTAACGCGAGCGCGGCGGCGAAAGCCGCGCATCGAGGCGGTCGGCGTCCTCATCCGCATCTGCGGCTACTTCGCGCCCGGCAAACAAAATCGGCGAAGCCCGAGCGACAGCTTGCGGGTCGGGCGGCGGCTCGCGCGCGCCCGACACTTCCCCGGCGTCGCGCGCATCGGCCCACATCGGATCAGTCGGCGGCATCAATTCGGCGGCGCCGTCCGTGGGAAGCGGCTCGGTATCGAGACCAAACGCCTCACCGCCAATCAGCGCATGCGCATCATAGTCCGCCGAAGCCTGTTGGATGGATTCCGGCGGCCCGCCCGCCGCGCCGACGGCGGCTTCAGCGGCGTCGCCGCGGCGGTCGGGTCGCTCCGACAATCCACTGACCAACGCAAAGGCAATGACCACGCCCGCGAAAATGAGCCCCGCGAATATGACCTTGCGCGATAATCGTTTTGGCGACGGCGGCCGTGCGCGCAGCGCCAGATCAGGTGGCGGTGTGACAGGAGGCGAAACAGTGGCGTTCATCGCCGTGCTCCTTGGCGGTCGATGCGGACGATTTGGGGTGAGCGCGTGCCGAGCCGAAGTTCGGCGCGATCAAACACGCGATCGACGACATAGCGTTGGCCCTGGACGCGATAGTTGGTGATCTCGGCGCCTTCGCCGGTGATGACAAAGAGCGGCGGCATGTCGCCCGCGGCCACGCCCGCCGGAAACTCAATCCAGGTGCGACGGCCATCGTCGAACACGCGGCTTGGCGTCCAGACCGGAGCACGCCCGCGCACAGTCCGGACACGGTACGAGAAGTTGAGCCGGTCGATGCTTGGAACGCCGCCCACGCTTCCGGAAGCGTTCTGCGGATAGGACCAGGCCACTTGCGCGGCGTAGGTTTGTCCCGCTTGCGAGACGGCTTCCACCAGATAGGTGCGGCGGTCAGTGATGAGGACGATGTTGGTGCGAAGCCCAGAGGTCTGCGGCTTCACCAGCACGATGGTGCGCGGCTCGTTCTCAGATTCTCCGGTCGCCTCTGTCACCATCCAGCGCGAGGTGTCGCCGGCGGCGATGTCGGTGAGTGTTTCGCCCGGCTCCAACAGGATGGTCGAGATATAGTTCGGGTTGGTGTAAAGCTCGAAGATCGCGCCAGGCTGATAGGTGAAGACGTGGCGCGCTTGGTTGAAGGCGTCGCGCGTCGGCCGCTGGCGCGCGGCGGTGTTGGCCTCGGCTAGCACTTGCAAGGGCGGTGCTTCCCGGCCGCGGCGCTGGCGCGGCGGCTCGGGTGGCGGCGCAGGCGCCGCAACCTCCAGCATGCCGCGCAGTTCCGCCTGTCCGGTTTCAACGCCGTCGCCTTCGGCGACTGGCGTGATGTCGGTGGTGGTGCAGGCGGCCAGCGCACTCGATGCGAGCAAGAGGACGAGAAGGCGTTTCATGTTCGCGGGCTCCCAGATTCACGTGACCAGCTGAAATCGGAGATCAGAAGTCCGAGCGGGTTGGCGGCGACTTCATCGGCGGTGCGGGGCGCCCGCGTCGTGACAGTGAAGACGCCGGAATAGATCTCGCCATCGCTTGTGCCGGTGGCGTTAGTGGCGCGCTCCACCCAGGTGACTTCCCAGGTGTTCCCCGAACGCGCCATGATCGAGCGGATCTGCACCGTGCGGCCGACGCGGCCAAGCGACAGGAACGGATCGTCCTGGCGCGCGATCTCGGAGAGCTGCGCGCCGGCTTGCGGCGTCAGGAAGCGATAGGCTTCCAACCAGTTTTCGCGCAGGACGACGCCGTCAGTGGGCAGCGAGCGCACGAGCCGGACAAAACGGCCGAGGTGATGGGCAACCTGCGCATTGGTCGGGCTCCACCGACCCTCGGCAGCGCGAACCTGCATCACCTGCCCTTCTGGTGAAACCTCGACCACATGAACGAAGGTGCGTTGGTTGAGCGCCACCAGCGTCAGCGAGACACCGAGTGCTGCCGCGAGACCCAAGCCAGCGAACGCCGTCAAGCGCCAGGCGCGCGCCGACAGCACGGCCGAACCCATCCGCGCATCCCATTCCTGACGCGCGCGGGCGTAAGGCGTGTCTGGGGAAACGGCCGCGAATGTTTTGGTTGGCGCACGAAATGCGAAGGTCATGATTTGCCCCCATTGGAATTCGGATTGGTTTGAGACGGACGCGGCTGCATGGCCGCGTAATTGATCGCGCGCTGGCCGCCGGAGCCGCCGCCGCCCGATCCGCCGCCGCCACGCGGGCCCGGCCGCTTGCCGGCAATGAAGCGCCCGGCGCCGCCCATCAGCGCGCCGCCCGCATTCCAGGCGGCCTTGGCGCCTTGAGCGGCGATGAAGCCTGCGCCCACTGTAGAGAAACCTGCGCCGACGCCGGTGCGGATAGCATCCGAGCCAGAGAGGTTCGGTTGGCCTTGCACCACTTCGCTTGCCAGCGACGGGCCGAACCACGCAAGCGCCAGAACGGTGAGCCCAAACAGCAGCACGTTGAGCGCGCCGCCATCATCGAGCACCAGCGTCGTTGGCAGCGTGCCAACAAACGTGATCGACACCGAGGCGATGAGCGCCAGCACGAAGAGCCGCACCGCCGAGCCCGCAACCCAACCCAGGGGGCGCTCCGCGACCCAAGCGGTGCCGTTGAACACGCCCCAGGGCAGCGCCACGAAGGCTGCAAGTGAGCCGAGTTTGAACGCGATCAACGCGACGAAAATCTGCAAGGCGAGAACGAAGAAACCCAGCATCACGAACACGCCGGCCAAGAAGATCGTCACCAAAGATATGAAATCGAACAGCAGGTTCATGCCTTCGGCCAGCGCAACCGTGCGGCCGAAGAGCTCAATGCCGATGCCGCCGATGCGTCCTGGATTATGCAGGTCCGCCATCGAGAGCGAACCGCCGCCGGCTTGGAGGCCAAGCATAGCGCCCGACCGATGGATGACGGTCGAGAGCATGTCCCAGTTGTTCACGAGGAAGGCGAAGAAGCCGATGAACAGCACTTTTCTGAACATCGGGGCGACGGGATTGTCGTGGCCCAGCGCCCATTGCGCGCCCGTCAGCGCGATCGAGATGACGATCAGCGCATTGAGCACGAAGTTCACGTCGCCCTGAATCAGACCGAAGCCCGAATCGGCGACGGCCAGAAACTGGCTCAGGAACGAATTGACGCTGGAGGTGTCCATCGCCGCTAGTCCTCGAAAGCCGAGCGCGCCGGCGCGGGCGCCGTGCTTTGCGTCGGGAAGGCGCGGCGCTGCACTTCGCGGGCGCGCTCTTCGCGCGCGATACGCTCCATGCGTTCGGTTTGCATCGCGCGACCTTGCGCGACGAGCAGCGACTGGATTTCCGCCAGCTGCGAGGCCTGAATGCCGAGCAATTGATTGCCCGCTTGGATCGCGCCCGTCTGCCCTTCCGCGTCAGAAGAGGACGCGAGCGCGCGATCGATGCGGCCTTGGGTCCGCTCGATGGCTTGCACCGCGCGAGCTTCAGCCTCCATCGCGCGTTCGACACTGGCGCGGCTTTGCGCCAGCCATTGATCCGACTGGGCCAACACGTCGTCGAGCTCGAAAGTCTCCCAGGTATCGGGATAGAGCGTTCGGATATCTTCCCCGACACGTCCCGCCTCGAATGCCAAGCCTTGCGCCGCGTCGAACAGCGCGCGCGCCTCGGAAATTGATTGCGACAGCTCTGGCGATAGCTGCAGTGGGTTCTGCCGCAGCATCGCCGTGGCTTGATCAATCTGACGAATCTGATTGCGGATCTGTTCGAGCGCCCGCGTCGCAGAGAGAAGGTTCTGCGCGTAATTGGTCGGGTCATAAACTATGCGCTGCGCGCTGGCAGGCGTCGCGATCAGCATGGCCGCGATCGCAGCGGTCGTCATGAGTTTCGAAACTGCTCGGTACATAGTGTCTCCCCTATTCTGCGGCGACCAATTCGGCCGACGCTGTCATGGATCGCGGATTGGCCTGAGACTCGAAGCGCCTAACCGCGCGGGCTGCGTCGCGAAGACCGCGCGCTTCCAACCAGGCAGCCGCAAAGCTTTGCTCGCCAACGTCCCCGAGCACGCGATCCATCAGCGCATGATCTTCCGGCCGCGAAGCGCCCACGAAGGCGAGCGTCGCGGGGCCAAGACCGAGTTCGAACAGCCGGCAGCCATCGCGGGCGACGAGATAATAGTCCCGCTTCGGCGTTGCGTTGGCTATCAGCATGATCTGGCGACCGTTCAAGCCGAGGCGTTCATAGAAGGCGCGCGAACGCGGCTCGCGGGCGCGGTCATTGGGCAGGAAGATCCGCGTTAGGCAGGCTTCGATGATGGTGGATGCAATCGGGCTCGCCTCCACGTCGGCGAGTTCCTGACTGGCGAAGACGACGGCGACATTCTTCTTGCGCAGCGTCTTCAACCAATCCTGCACCTGCGCCGCGAAGAAGGAATCCTTCAGGAAGAGCCAGGCTTCATCGAGCACGAGCAAAGTCGGACGGCCATCGAAGCGCCGCTCCAGCACATGGAAGAGCGCCGACAACACCGCACCGGCGGCTTGCGGCCGGCGCATCAGGTCGTCCATTTCGAAGGCTTGCACGGCGCCATAGCCGAGCGAGGTGCTGTCGTGATCAAGGAGACGGCCGTGCGGGCCGGCGTGCGTGAAGGGCTGGAGCGCGGCGCGGACGGAAGCGTCCTGCACCAGCGCCATATATAATGTGAGTGTGCGATCTTCTGGCGGGCGTCCCCCAAGGATTTCGAGCGCGCGCCACAATTCGGCACGCAGCTCGGGCGTCACGGCGACGTTAGCCGCCGCGATCAAGCCGGCGATCCAGTCGAGCGCCCAGGCCCGCTCGCTCGGATCATCGATGCGTTCGAGCGGCTGCAAACCCAGTGCGCCATCTTCGCCAAGGTCAAAGAAGTCACCGCCCATGCCGAGGATGGCGGCGCGTGCGGAGCGTCCCTTGTCGAACAGATAGACCTGCGCGTTCGCGTAGCGCCGCCACTGCGCGACAAGCGTCGCCAGCAGCACCGACTTACCGGCGCCGGTCGGGCCAACGATCATCGTGTGCCCGACATCGCCGGCGTGGAGATCGAGCCGAAACGGCGTCGCACCATCTGTGGCGGTCAGCATGAGCGGCGGGCCATCCAGATGCGCGTTGCGCTCCGGCCCAGCCCACACCGCACTCGTCGGAAGCAAATGCGCCAGTGACGGCGTCAGCAGGATCGGCCGGCGCACGTCCGCGTAAGCCGAACCCGGCAGCGAGCCGAGCCAAGCTTCAATGGCGTTGACCGTTTCCACCTGTGTTACAAAACCGAGGCCATCCGCGACTTGCTGGATTTGCCGGACCGCCTCGTCGGCGACGTTCTCGTCTTCGCCCGCGACGGTGATCGTGAGTGTCGCGTAGCCGGCGCCGATCGCATCGGCGCCCAATTCCTGCAAAGCCGCATCGGCGTCCGCCGCATGATTGGTGGCGGCATTGTCGTGCAGAACCGGCTCGTCTTTGAACAAGGCCGCGCGCAGCATAGCGCCCAGACCCACGCGCTGCGAGAACCAGCGCTTCCTGATCTTCTCCAGTTCCTTACGCGCTTCTTCTCGATCGAGCGGCAGAAAGCGCGTCACCCAGCGATACGAGATCGGCAGGCGATTGAGCGCGTCCAGCAAACCCGGCTCGGTTTCGGTCACGAAACTGCGCACAGAGATGACGCGCAAATGCTTGGCGCCGAGTTTGGGCGCCAGGCCTCCGATCAAGGCGGCATCGGGTAGCAGCGCGTCGAGATGAAACGGCGTTGTCGGGACGGCGACCCGGTGCGGCCGGTCCGCGATGCAGTCATGCAAATAGGTCAGCGTCTCTTCGTCGGAGAGCCAGCGCGCCAGCGGCATCATGGTCTCCAAGAGCGCCATGAGCTGATCGGTACGCTCGATGAAGCTGTCGAGGTGAAGTTTATAGTCGACGCCGCCCGCGGGCCGCTCGCCGCCTTCGAATAGAACGTTTTCCAGCTTGCCCTGGCGCTCCGCGGGCGGGAGCCAAGCGAAGGTGAGAAAGTAGCGGCTCTCGAACCGAGCTCCGGCAGTCTCGAACACTTGGCGGCGCTCTTCGTCGATGAGCCAAGAGACGGCGTCGGGCCAAACACTGTCGGGATATCCTGGTGCGGACGCGCGGCGCGCCTCCACATGCAAGCACCAATTGGAGCCGAAGCGACGAAGCGCATTGTTGAGGCGCGCAGTAACGCCCATCAGCTCGGACGGCGTTGAGGAGTCCAAATCCGGCCCGCGAAATTCCAGCGAACGCTGAAACGCGCCGTCTTTGTTCAGGATAATTCCGGGCGCGATCAATCCTGCCCACGGCAGATAATCCGTGAGACGCGCACCGGCCTGCTTGTAGGGTCGAAGATCGAACATGTTACACCGTGAAGTAATGAGGCTTGGCGAGATGACGACGCCATGTGTCCATGAACCAAGGATCGCGCGTGGCCGCCCAGGCGGCCGCACCCTGCAAGACAATCCAGAGCGGAATGCCAATGAACGGCTGCTGCAGGCCGAGCGCGATCGCAGCGCAGGTCGTTGCGTTCAGAATCGCAAACCCGCGCGGCACACCGCCCATCAGGATTGGACGCGTGAGCGACGTGCGCAGCGGCGCTGAATAACCTTCTGGGAGATCGTCCATGGCGATTGACCTTTAGAGAACCGCGCCGCCGGCGAAGCCGAACAGCTCAAGACCCCAGGTCGCTGCCGCGAACACGCACGCCAATCCGAGGCCCGCCCATGCGAGCTTCCGCACGCCAGAGCCGCCGTCCGAGAAGGCGATGGTGAAGCCCGCCATGACGATGGCGATAACGCCGACCGCGCGCGCGACCGGGCCGGTGATGGAATCCAGGATTTGTTGCAGCGGCCCTTCCCAGGGCATGCCCGAGCCCGACGCATAAGCCGGCGCGGCGAAAGCAAGCGCCGCGAGCGTGATGCCCGCGATGTTCGCCAAATTGGTCTTCTTCATTGGTCCTCTCCTTGATGCTTGGGGCTGACGATGTGCTGGATCGCGCGCTTGCCCCCGTTGCGTGCGATGAAGACGATGAGATCGACGGCCGACGCGATCAGCCGTTTGGGCGGCGCGGCCACGGCCTCCATGCAGAGATCTTCGAGACGCGCGAGCGCGTCGGCGGCGGAATTGGCGTGCAAGGTCAAGAGCCCGCCGGGATGGCCGGTGTTCCAGGCTTTGAGCACTTCGAGGGCTGCGCCATCGCGCACTTCACCGACCACGATGCGGTCAGGTCGGAGTCGCAATGTCATCTGCACGAGATCGCGCATGCCCACAGGCGGATCGGTGCGCTTGGTCAAAAGCTGCACCGCGTTGGCGCTGGCGGTTTGCAACTCCGCCGTATCTTCGAGGATCACCACGCGCGATGCGGCAAACGCCGGCTCCGCGAGCAAAGCGTTGAGCAAGGTTGTCTTGCCAGAGCCCGTGCCACCCGCGACAACGATGTTGCGTTGCGCGGCAACCGCCTCGGACAGCATCCCGGCTTGCGCTGGCGTGGCGACGCCGTCGCGTACATAATCAGCAAGGGTGTAGATGAAAGCCGGTCGCTTACGGATCGCGAGAACCGGCGCTTCCACCAGCGGCGGCAAGAGCGCCTGAACGCGCGCCGCAGAATCCGGCAGGATGGTCGCGAGAGCGGGACGATCTTCACCTACCGTCTCGCCGGCTTCATGAGCAAGCAGCCGGATGGCAGTTTCGCGATCGTGCGCGCTGAGTCGGTGTTCGGTCAGCACTAGACCGACACCGACGCGGTCGAGCCAAACCTGACCGTCCGCGTTGACCAGCGCCTCAACCACGTCCGGCGCGGCGAGCGCGTCGGCGATCGTCGCGCCCAAGGCGCGCACCAGCGCCGAACGGCGCCGCGATGGGCCGATAGCGTGCGCGGCGGTCACGACGTGACCTCCGCCGCCGTCCGCTCGTCATGGCCATTGCCGTCAATCGCGGCATCGCCATTGGCAATGGAGCGGCCGGGAGACAAGCCTTGCGCAACGAGGTCTAGGAAACGCTCGAACCGTGCTTCCGCGCTGGCGGCGATGCTCTCCACGATCGCATCGTCGATGGGCGGATTGTGTTCGAGCCACACGCGGACGAACACGAACAGGCTCTCCTTCATCAGCGACTGGTCCCGTTGCAGTTTGTCGATGCGCGTCTCCAGCCGGTTGAGCTGACGCTTCTGCGCCTCGGCTGACGTAGTGGCTGCGCCGGGAGAGTCCGCCGCGAAACGCGCGCGGAGCACCTCGGCGATGAGGCTCGATTCCGATCGCCCCTGCGCGCGCGCCGCACGCGACACTTCCCGCGCGAGATCGGGCTCGAGATAAGTGCGGATGCCGGTGAGATTCATGCGATCACACTCCCGTCCAGCGTGGTTTGCGCGCCGGCATTGCGTCTATCGACGCCGCGGGCGGCGGGCTGGACTGCGGATTTGGCGGCGGCGCCATGCGCGCGCCGTCAGACGTGCGGAAGCCCGCGAGCGCCAGGTCAGAGAGCTTGGGGCCTGGCTGCGCGAAGAGATCGCCCTGCCCCGCAGACGGCGCCTTTCGCTTGCCCGATGGCTTGGCCGACGCTTCGAGAAAGCCGAGTGGGACCACGTCGGTCCAATCATGCGCGGTGGTGAGCGTGACGCGGCCGCCTGTCGCGGGCCGAAGGCGGTCGCGGAAAATGCGCTCTTCATCGAAGCGAATTTTCTTGGCGCGGATGGGCTTGCAGCCCGAAACGAAGATCAATTGCTCGTCGCGCGGCAAAGCGCGCACGTCTGCTGGCAACAGCAGCGGACGTCGCTCTTCACGTAATGTCGTCGAGCCCTGCCCCCAGCCCAGAATGGGCCTTGGCTTCTTCTGCGTCTCGCTCTCGCGCACTTCCCAGACTTCGCCGGCCATGTCGGCGATGCGCTTGGCGGATTCCCCATCCGTCGCCGAGAATGAAGTGACGATGCCGCAATTGTCGATGATGACGTTGTCGCGGCCATAGGCGCGCGCGATGTGATTAGGCGATTGGCAGACGAGGTAGGCTTTGATGCCGTAGCCCGCCATCGCGCCCATCATCGTCTCAAAGAAGTCCATCCGGCCGAGCATTGGGAATTCGTCAAGCACCATGATCAAGCGGTGCTTCTTGGGCCGTCCGCTAACCTCAGTTTGGCTCTCCATCAGAGTGCGGCCGGTCATGTCGACGATGAGGCGCAGGAGCGGCATGAGCCTCTGCACGTCGGAGGATGGCGGTTGCAGATAGAGTGTGACCGGTTTGTCGTCGCACATGAGGTCGGAGATGCGGAAGTCCGATGTCGCGGTGTTGGCGGCAATGAGCGGATCGGCGAACAGGCCGAACATGCTTTCCGCCGTCGCCTGCACGCCCGAGCGCATGCGCTCTTCAGCCGACAGGAAGCTCTCGGCGGCGTGCAGCACTTCGGGGTGCACTTCCGGATTTCCGCTAATTGGATTCTTGCGGTGCAGCGTACGCCGCATCTCCTCGGCGGTTTGCGCCATGTTGCGCAGCTTCTCGCGCACCACCGCGAGCGTCTTGCGCTCCAACGGCTCGGCGTAGAGCACATGCAGAATGACCGGTGCTACGAGATTGGATGCGCCGCGCTGCCAGAAATCCTTGGTCGCGCGCTCTTCATGCGCTCCAAACAGCACGTCGGTCAGATTCTGTGCTGCGCGAACTTCGTCGGGCCCACGCGGAATCTCGAACAGTGGATTGATGCGGATGCTGTCGGCATGCGTCGGCCGGAAACGCACCACCGGCCCCAACGTTTCGCGGAAACCAGCGGTGCCAGGAAAACCGTGGCGTGGATCGCCGTCGGCGAGCTCGCCCTTCACGTCGATCACAAGCGCCGAGTGCTGCATCGCCAGCAGCGTCGGCACCACGTGCCCACGGCCTTTGCCGCTCCGCGACGCGCCGATTAAGAGCTGGTGCTCCGGTCCATCAAAGGCGACGATCTCGCCCTCGAACTTGCCGAGCACCGAGCCGCTTGGCGCGAACAGACTGGCCGTCTTGAGATCATCGAACGAGGCCCACGCACCCTGGCCGGACGGCCTAACTTGGAGTGTTCTTCGCGCACCAATGGCGACGATCAGCACGCCCGCGATGAAGCCTGCCAGTATTGTCAAGTGTGCGGCGGCGAACGGCTTGGGATACGCGTCACTCCAATCCGTCGACCAGTTGAACACGGCCCAGGGCTGGTAAATCGCCGCGCCGCCAACGAAGAGGACTGGAGATCCTAAGGCGGCTTGCTCGCCGAAGACGTTTGCCACCCACTGTGTCGCAATCAATAGGCCGCAGATGGCGACAAGCGCACCGCTGACAACGGCAATGATTTGCGAGCGCAAGCGCATGACGGCCCCGGAGCTAACCGGAGCGTGAGGCAGCAAATCGTGCCCCGCACATTGTGCGGTGAGCAATCCCCAACACCGTCTGAGATTCGGAGAAGCCGAATATTGTTCGGCAGATTTCAGGTGGACACGTCCCCCGCGAGGAATGCTCTGTTGCGTACTGACACATGTTTGGTACGCGCTTGGCGGTAAGATCGTCAGATTCGACGTGGCTTGTGGGTGCTAACGACCAAGCCAAATGTAACACGCTCAGTACCAATTCCGATCGCACCCAGCTCAGCGCAGAAGAGCCGCCATGCCTTTGCGTCGCGTGCTGCAAAATGGAGTACGCAGTCGAAAGCGCCTGTGAGCTGAAACACGAACGCGACATACGCAGAACTGTCGACCAGTGTCAGGAACGCGTCCTGCGTGGATTGCGGAAGGTCAAGCAAGACGATGTTGGCCCACACTTCAAACGGCGCAGAAACCAGAGTTTGAGCGAGGCGCGCATGATAGCCCTTGATTGCGCCGACCCGTTCGAGCCTGCGCACTCGTTCGAGGCAAGCGCTATTGGAGAGCCCGACACGCGTGGCCAAGGCCTTGTTCGTTATCCGCGCGTTTTCTTGCAGGACTTCGAGAATTCGCCAGTCCTTTTCGTCGACCCGCATAATTCCTAGAAATCTCCATCGACGTGCCTTGACCTGATGGATCGTTCACGAGAGCGAGCGCGCCTCATGTATAGACCGCGATCCCCCACACATTGATCGGAACGTGCGCTACTCGGCAATAATGACGGCGTCGAGCTGCAAATCTGGCGCTGCGTCCCTGAACGGTTTCAGCTCCATCGCGGCTGATTCAATGTCCAACAATCTGCCAAGGCCGGAGAGATCGACTCCGAACCGACGAGCGCCGACCAATTGAGGAACGAGATAGACATCTGCGATCGTTGGCGCGCCTCCGAACGAAAACCTACCGTTCGAATTGCGGACCGCCATCGCTTCGAACGCCCGCAGTCCATCCAGCACCCAGACCTCGCACCACCTGCGAACCTCTTCGTCCGAGCGGGAGAACTGGCGTCTCAAATAATTCAGCACGCGCAGATTGTTGAGTGGATGGGTGTCGCACCCAATGATTGCCGCCATCGCCCTGACAACCGCGCGCGCGTGCGAGTCGCTTGGCAACAAGGGCGGCGAGGGAAATTCTTCCTCCAACCACTCGATAATCGCCGGCGACTGACTCAAGACTTGTCCGCCCACAACAAGCGTGGGAACCAAGCCCTGTGGGTTCACCGATCTATACGCATCCTGAGCATGTTCGCCAGATCGGAGGTTCACCGGTCGATACTCATACGCCAGTCCTTTCAGGTTGAGCGCAATCCGCGCGCGATGCGATGTCCCGCTTCGAAAGAAACCGTAGAGTTCCAACCGCTTTGACATTTTGCCTCCTCGTCGGGTCGCGCCATTGCATATACGAAGACGTCTGGGCATTTGCGCCGATTCGAACTAAGCACACTAGATCCAATGCCGCCCGCATCCTCCGCATTCCAGTCACCAGGCTTTGTTGCTTACCTGCTCGCCAATTTCGTCTCGCAGATGGGCACTTGGATCCAACGCGTCGCGATCGGTTGGTTGAGCTGGGAATTGTCTCACTCGGCGACTTTGGTTGGCTTCATCTCGCTATTGTTGTTTACGCCCACGCTCTTGTTGGGCGCCTTTTTCGGCATCTTGGCCGATCGTGTCGCTCTGAAGCCGGCCTCGGTCGCCGCCAACACCGCTTTGGCCCTCATGGCCGGACTGTTTTCGGTCACTGAAATGGCGGGTTGGTTGAGTTTTTCAGCTTTGGCGCTGCTCGCGCTCGCGCAAGGCCTCGCGGCCGCCGCCTATCAACCCATCCGCCTCTCCGTCGTCGCCGAACTCGTGCCCGCCTCGCAATTGACGAGCGCGATCGCGCTCAATTCCGTGGCTTTCAATCTCTCCCGCCTGCTGGGCCCCGCGGTGTCTGGACTTTGCATCGCCAACGGCGGCGTCTCGCTCGCATTCGCGGTCAACGCTGCATCGGCGCTGCCCCTCCTTGTGGTGGTGAGCGCGTTGAAATTCCCCGATCGCATCGCGCGCACGCGCGCGGAGGACGCGTCACTGCTGAGCGACCTGGTGGAAGCCTTGCGCTTCTTGCAATCGACGCCCCGCCTCAGCCAACAATTGGCGATCACGGCGCTGACCTCGATACTAGGCCGCGGACCGATGGAGCTGATGCCTGCGTTGGCGGCGCGGACGTTCTCCAATGGAGCGACCGGATTGGCGTGGTGCGCGGCCGCCATCGGTGCTGGAGCGATGGCCGCGGGCCTCGTGTTTGCGGTGGCGCCGGTCCCCTCCTCGTATCTGCCGCGTTGGGCGTTAGCGTGCGCCTTTGCGATCGGCGTTGCGACGTGTTGGCTCGCATTTGCCGGCGAGCCGCTAGTCGTCCTCGCCATTGTATTCCTTCTTGGCGGCGCCACCACGTTTTCGGCGGTCGCCTCCCAAACCGTTCTGCAACAAGCGGTTGACGCTGGCCTGCGCGGCCGTGTGACGAGCCTCTGGCTGACGATCAGCCTTGGCGGCCCGGCTTTGGCGGGGCTTGCGCTTGGCCTGCTCGCTGACACTTTTGGGCTATCGCACATGCTGGCCTTCGCCGGCGCTGCGTGCATTCTCTTCGCAATCGCGCTCATCCGCCCAAGTGGCGGCGCATGAGTGACCAACCTCCGGTGCACAACACGTCCGTTACCAGGGGCTAACCATCTAGTCCGATTGGTCGCGGACCAATTCGCCCTCGCGGCTCGCATACCCCAATAGGTGGCGCTTCGCCGCGGTTTCCTGAGCCGCGTGCGCCTCGGGCGGCTCAAGCCCAAACCCCATCACCAAGCGGTTCATGAAGCTAAACCGGCAGGTGACGCCGATCGCCAAGTGTAGAGCGTCCTCGTCCCAACCAGCATCGAACACGTCATCTGCATCCGTTCGATTGAGCTCTGAGGGATACAAGGTGAGTTTCTTGATAAACTTGAACAGCGGCTTCCAGCGCTGCTCGATCGGCGCCGTCTCGATGTCGGCGACCAACGCGTCCACGACAGCTCGCTCAATCCCATGCAGTTTCATCGACGGTAGATGGGCGGTTCTACAATACGCGCAACCATTCAGCGACGACACATAGGTCGCAATGAGTTCGCGATCGCCCAGACTGATCGGTCCTTCGCGCGACATCACCTCGTCGCCCATGCGGATCCAATGAAGATATGTCTTTGAGTGGGGCTTGTAGATGTCAGGCACGCCCGCGCCCGGTCTCATCGACTTCATAAACGGCATCTTTGCGTCATCCTCCGCTAGCCGCTCGCCGCGGCTCGCCATAAAGCTTGGCGCGCTCGAAATACGCGGACTTCCAGTCAACACCCGCCGCAAGCGACATTTTTCCACCACGGGCTCGAAGATTTTGGCTTGGATCATTGGCGTTCTTTGGGAGTTCGCCTGCGCCTTCGAACACCTCAAGCGAACGCAACAGCGCACGCCTGACGGCGATGATCATGCGATCGCTTGCAACCAGGTGCTCGCGCGCACGGTCGATGACAGGGCCCATGCTTTCGGTGACTGCTTGGTCTTGAAGGTGTACGGTGTCGATGCCGGTATAGCTCTCCCCTCGCTGGACGGCGCGGTCGAGTCCCCAATCATTTCTCTCATTGTCCTTGAGCCGCCAACGGCCGAGCCATCCTGTATTGGTCTCGTCATATTCGGCCGCCGTGGATGCGACGCCGGCGATCGCCTTGCCACTGCGCGCGCCGCGCAACGATGTCCGCTGCACCCCGCGCTGACTCAGCGAAACAAACATCGTGTTGTGATCGTCAATCGGCAGCCAAGCGCGCGCCAGGACGTGATCATCCAGCGAACCCCCTGGCGTCATGGTCCAAAATGGCAGGACGAATTGCGACACCCGCCAATTCACCTCCTCTTCGACACCTTCTCCATCGGCGCGCGCGCCGCTCATCACGCCCCAATCGGTCTCCACCACGTCGAACTCAGGCGCGCGATTCTGGAGAAACGGCAAACTTCGGCGCGTCTCAACGTCGGCCGCGAAGTCTTCCAGTTTCGCGGCGCCCAAGTGCAGAAACCCGACATGGCTGGTGTCAACATCGCCCTCAAGGGCTTGCAGCCAATTGCAGGACCGGTGAATCATCCGGATCGAGGTTTCCGCCTCCGGCAGCAGGTTCGCCGCAAACGCTGGCAAGGCCGGCGCCGGGTTCTGTGCGCCCATATAGACCCACACGAGACCATTGCGCTCATGTGCGGGATAGGCGGCCAGCGCCCTCACACGATCGGACACGCTCTTCGCTGCTGAGACGTTTGGCATATCGACGCACTGGCCGTCGGCATCGAACTTCCAGCCATGGTAGACGCAGCGGATTCCCTCACATTCGTTGCGACCCAAAAAAAGCGATGCGCCGCGATGGGGACAACGATGGTCGAGCACACCGATGCGTCCGCTTGCCGTTCGAAACGCGATCAAGTTCTCACCGAGCAAGCGCAAGCGGATCGGCGGTCCGTCGGCGATCAATTCCGAGGCCTTCATGGCCGGCAGCCAATAGGCGCGTAAAAGAGACCCCATGGGCGTCCCGGGCCCCACTGCGGTCAAAGAAGCATAGCGATCAACGCTTGCTGGCGTCACCATGCGTACCTCCATCCATCATGTCCTCGCCACCGCGCAGACGACGCCTCACTTGAACTCAAACGCTCTTGGCAGCTTCCGGCAGCGCCAACTTCTCGTCGGCGGTTCTGCGTTGCGCCAGCCAAGCCTCCGGACGGACGCGCGAGAGCATGAGCGCGGCCACCAGCGCCATGCCCGAAAAGGTCATGAAGCCGTACTCGTATGCGCCAAACACCTGGTGCACGCGCCCCATCAGCCAAGGTCCGAGCGCAAACCCGGTCTGCAAGAAGGTGGAAAAGATGCCGATCACCAAGCCAAGATTTTGCGTGCCGTAAACGTGCTTAGCCAATACCGGCGTATCGACGATGAGCGCCCCGTGCCCCACGCCGCGCGTGAGCACGAAGATGGCCGCGGTAACTGGCCCCGTCACCAGAAGAGCCAAGAGCGGATCAACACACAAGATGAGATATCCCGCGACGATGCCGGCTATGCTGAAGCGATCATAGACAGCGCCAAACATCACCTTCGAGAAGACGCCAACAATGGCGAAACCACTCGCGACCGCCGCCACGAGACCGGCCGAAAGCCCTCTGTCGTCCTGCAGATAAAGCACTTGGTGCTGCGCAATACCCTGATCAACGGCGCCGACCAGCATGATAGAGACGCCGATCAGCCAGAAACGCGGCTCCTGCATCATCGACCACGCCAAAGCCCAGCGGTTTGGACGCTCACTCTCTGGCGCCGGGCTGCGCGCCAGCTTCTCCGTCGATTTTTGCCTGCGCCCAACGAGTAGAAAGAGCGGCAACGCAATCAACCATCCGCCAACGGTCAGGAGCGCCATGGTCACGCGCCAATCAAAGTGTTCGAGCAGACCCACGACAAGCGGTGGCGCCACAACGCCTGCCACACTCGTGCCCGCGAGCGCCATGCCAAAAGCGCTGCCTTGGTTGGCGTGGAATTGGCGAGACACAATCGTCTTGACGCCGGTCAAGATCGCCGGTCCGGAGACGCCCATCCCGACCCCGACCAAATAGAAAGCGGAAAGGCTATCGACGAGCAAGAAACACGTCACCGCCAAGCAATGAATCACCGATGCGATCAAGATACCGCGCCGGTCGCCAATCACATCTATCAGGCTGCCAAACAAAATGGCGACGGAAGCGCCTGTCGCAAACTTGAACGACGCGATCAATGTAACCTGCTCTCGCGTCCAGCCCATGTCCGCCGCTGTTTCGCGATAGATGAACGGCAATGCGTAGAGGGGCAGTCCGTTGACCAGGAATAGCAGTACGAAACACGACAGCAGCAGTGGCCACTTCGTTGCAAACTCACCCGGTGAGGACGACTCGTGATTGCTGGCCGACGCCATCATGGCTCCTCAAAAACTTTAGACGTCGCCTGCTGCGCGCGGCGCGGGACGCGCTCGGCAATGACACCTGGGCTGACACTCTTTGCGAGGCGTGCTGCGACGGCGACCTCGTTCGCCTTCGCAGCACTACCGTCTTCTAGAAGTCGAAACCTACTTCCACGCCGATACGCCTTGGATCTCCATATTCCAGGAACCTGGCGCCGAACGCCGCGGTCCCCAGGAAATTGATGCCACCGACCAAATAGCGCTCATCGGTGCAATTCGAACAGAACAAGGCAACGTGCCAGTCGTTCGTCGAATTGTACTGCAGGCGAGACGCCAAGAGGCCATAGGCGGGGAGGAGTTGCGAATTGGTCGATTGGGCGGTCGAAAATTGATCGTCCTTCCAACCGTAATTGATCGAATAGGCGAGCGACGAACCGCTGACGAGATCGTGCTCGTAGCGCGCGCCTAGAGAATAGGAAAGCTCCGGAGTGCGAGCAAACGGCTGGGTCAAAGAGATGCCGGTGATCGAGCCGCCGACCGCGTTGAGGCTTGTATAGTGCGCGTCGATCCAGCCCACATTCGCATTGAACGACAAGCCGTCGACGGGAATGAATCTAAGTTCCAGTTCGCCCCCTTCGATCTCGCCGTCACCGACATTGGTGAAGAAGCGGCCGCTGCCCCCAACCGTGACGTTAAAGGTGGCTTGGATGTCGCTGTACTCAGACCAGAACGAGCTGATATTGGCGATCAGGCGGTCGTTGAACCACGATGTCCTGGCGCCGATTTCAACGCTCTCCAACGTCTCAGGCCCGAAGGGCGTGATGCCGTTTTGAGGCAGTGTCGCTTGGAAGAGGTTGTTAATGCCCCCGCTGCGGAAACCACGCGACCACGACGCATAGGTCATGAAGTTCGGCGTCCACTGGTAACGGAGCGCGAAGTAGGGAGAGGTGTCTTCCCACTCGCCTGATCCGGTCGCCTGGTTCAGCACCGTATCGGGATCCGTAAGCGCGTTGATCTGGATGGTGAAGAGGTCCTTGGTCTCATAGGTGTAGCGCACGCCGGCCGTGGCCGTCAGCCGGTCGGTGATCGCGTACTCGCCCTGGAAGAAGGCCGCGTAACTATCCGCGTCCACCGAATAGTCGTTCACCGTGTCGGATGGCTCCGGCGGCGTATTTACCGACGGCGAATATTCGTGGATGTGGCGCGTGTCGCGCGGTGTTTCGCCAAAATAGTAGAGGCCAAGCACCCAATTGAAGCGCTCGCCCTCGCCCAACAATTGCAGCTCCGCCGAATAGTTTTCGAGGCTCTGCACCTGGTCGTAATCATAAACGCGCGCCGGGCTGACGTCGCGGTCGTGATGGTTGGTGATATCTGATTGTCGATAGCCGAAGATGGCGCGCGCACTGAGGCCCTCGACGATGTCGAAATCGCCTTGGGCACCGAAGCCAATCGAGTCGCGCGAATAATCCATTCGCCGCTCCGGCCCCACGGTCGAGTCCGTGTCGTCCAGCGTGTAGTCAGTCGTCAAATAGTCGGGCTCGGTGCTTTCGGTATCGTGCGACGTCACCCGCGTCGCCGAGCCTTGCTCGACAAGCTTGACCGCGCCGCCATTGTTTTCGGAGGCCGATGCATCAAACGAAAAATTGATGTCGGCCCAGCTGGCGGGTTGCCAACGAAGCTGCACGCGCCCGCCGACGAAATTGTCGTCGCCCGACAGATAGTCCAGATAGGTGTTGTGGAACCATCCCTCATTGGAGTGGGCACCGACACTGATGCGCGCAGCCAATGTATCAGCGAGCGGCAAGTTGGCCCGCAATTGCATGCCGTATTCTTCGTGGCTAGCGCTGGTCACCTGGATGCCGCCCTCGATCTCATCGAAGGAGGGCCGCCGCGACACCACCCGGATCGCCCCGCCAGTCGTATTCTTTCCGAACAGCGTTCCCTGCGGGCCTCGCAGCACTTCGACACGCTCGATGTCCACCAATTCGAGTAGCGCGCCGTCCGCGCGACCCTCGTAGATGTCATCGACATAGAGCCCCACTGTCGGGTCGCGATTAGCGTCGGGGCTGACCTCGCCGATGCCGCGAATTGAGTAGGCACCCGCATTGCCGCCACGCGCGAGCGACCCGCCGATGCTCACATTGGGTAAGCTGGTGTCGAGCGATCCGACGTTCTCGACGCCCTGTTCGGCAAGCGCCTCCGCGTTCAGCACGGCAATCGAGATCGGCACCTCTTGCAGGCTTTCCTCACGCTTGCGCGCCGTGACAACAATCTCGTCCTCTGACGCACTAGCCTCCTGCCCGCTCGCGTCCTGCGCGTGGGCGGATGTCGTGCCTGCCACCGCGGCCAACGCCACGGCTGACGCCATCAAGCCACGCTCAAACAACTGCCGGCGACGCGTCGGATCAGCTTTTCCAAACCGGTTCTTCATTTGCATTCCTCCCCCTGGCCGCCCGGCTTTGCGCCGGCTCTCTTTCCCTGCTCCGGGCCCGAACCAGGTACGGGCGCCAAAAAAGCTTCAATTCACCGCTCCAGGTCAGGCGCAGGCAAACTGGCGATCGTGAGGCTATGCGAGCAGCGGCCTGTTGGCAATAACGATCAGATGTCTGTTGATCAGATGTCTGCTCATTTGCTGTCGCTTGTGACGAGGCCGCTACACCCGTCGCACCGCGCGCGGTCGATATTGAGCGTGACGCAGGCGTCACTAACGCGGCCGGACGCTGCGCGGCGGCACGCTATCGTTCTGGCTAGAGATCGAGGATCAGCCGCCCGCCACTGCTGCCGGAGCAACAGATCATCATGGTCTTGTTGGCCCGCCGCTCGCCTTCCGTGAGGATACTGTCGCGATGATCGGGCTCGCCTGCGAGGACACGTGTCTCGCAGGCGCCGCATACGCCCTGCTCGCACGAGTGCGGAACCTCGACGCCGGCCGCCAGCAAGGTTTGCAAGATGCTGGCGCCGGGCGCCACCTCAAGCGTACGCCCAGAGCGCGCCAACTCAATGACAAATCCGCCTGCGCGTGAGGCCTCGGTCTGTTGCACAAAATGTTCAACATGGACCAAATCTGGGTCGAGGTGAGCGGTGGCGCGTTCAAAGGCGACGATCATCGGCGCAGGGCCGCAACAATAAAGGTGCGCGCCTGGCTGCTGACGCGCCACGATCGCGGCGACGTTGAGCAGGCGCCCGCCCTCTTCCTCGTCACAATGAATCTGCACGCCATCGCCAAGGCCCGCCAGTTCATCAACCAGCGCCGCCTCGGCGCGCGCGTGCACCGCATAATGCAATTCCCAAGACGCGCCCCGATCGGCGAGCCGCTGCGCCATCGCCCAGATCGGGGTAATCCCAATGCCGCCAGCGAACAGTACGGTGTGGCGGGCGCAAGCGACCAAAGGAAAATGATTGCGCGGCGCAGAGATATGCAGCACCTGCCCAACACGCAGGTTCTCGTGCAGCCAGACTGACCCGCCACGGCTGGCCTCATCGCGTTTCACGCCAATGAGATATTCAAGCGGCGCCGCCGCCGGCTTCATCAGCGAATATTGGCGAACCAATCCATTGGGAATGTGCAGATCGATATGCGCCCCGGGCTCGGCTTCCGGCAGCGGCGTCTGGTTGGAGCCACGCAGCGCAATTTGGATTGTGTTGCGCGCAAGGTAGGCAATCGAATGCACGAAAACCTCGAGCCTGCGCTCAGAGCGCAATCCTTGAGCGTCCGTCGCCACCGGCGCAGGATTGCCTGCTAGAGCAACTGTCACGACGACCGCATCAACGGCGCCGCACCCTCCAGCAGCGGCGTGCTCTTGGGAAGAATGGCCGACGCCGACCGCACGCTGTAGGCTGCCGCATTGCGCGCGCAGTCGGGCTCGCGCCCGTCGGCCAAGTCTTTGGCGAGGCGAAGCATCAGGCGGCGAAACATGACAACTCCCCGGTCGGAGGCGCCCAGCATCTCCTCACTGCGGTCAGAAATCGCGCCCATACTTTCTTGAACCGCGGCGTCTTGGTTGGGGATGCCTTCAATACCCGTGAAGGAGTTGAGGCGTTGGGCCTCACGGTCGATGCGATAATCATTGCCTCCGTTGAGGACAGGGTGGAATTGCTCATCGACCGGCCCCCACATGCCGTCCCGGTCGCCGCGGCGGCGGCGTTCTTGTTCGGTAAAGTCGCGATGCGGGCTGGCCGCGAACGACCAAGTCCAAGTCGTCTCATCGTCGATAGGCACCCATGCATGGCCGTCATAGGCGGCTACACGGGAATCCCTGAACGTTCCCACCGGCGGAATCATGGTCCAAAACGGCGCCAAAAACTGCGTCACGCGCCAATAATATTCCTCGGCAGAGGCCTCTCGGCGCGCCGCAATCATCAAGCCGTATTCAGTCTGCTCGACCTCGAAGGTCGGATGACGATCGGCTGCATGCAGGGGATTGTTGACGCTCGGATCACGCGCCAGTTGCGCGGCGGTCTTGCTGTGCAAGAACGAGATGTGACTGGAATCCACGCCCCCCTCGACGGCTTGAGCCCAATTACAATTCTGAAGGCGTTTGATCAGCGTGCGTCGCGCCGCTGGCAGCTGGGTCCATTCAAACGCAGGAAAAGGCGGGCGCAATCTCGAAGGCCCCATATAGACCCACACCGCCCCGCCTGCCTCGTGCGTCGGATAAGATGTCAGGCGCACGTTTGCGCGCGCTGCTTCCGTGTCGTCCGGCTCGCATGGCCGCTCCAAGCATCGCCCGTCCGTGGCGAACTTCCAACCATGATAAACGCAGCGGATGCCACCTTCCTCGTTGCGTCCAAAGAAGAGGCCCGCACGCCGATGCGGGCAATGCGCGCCAACGATGCCGACCCCGCCATCAGTGTCGCGAAACGCGATCAAGTCCTCACCCAGAAGACGCAGCCGAATCGGTGGCCCATCGGGCTCGGCGACCTCTTCAACCATGCAGGCAGGAAACCAGAACCGCCGCAGCAGAGTCCCCATCGGCGTTTCCGGGCCAACACGTGTCAGCAGATTATTGTCTTCTGGTGTCAGCATCGTTTTAGTCTCTTCAGTGCGTGGTCTCCCGCAGCAGCAGACCGCCGGGGCCGCCTCACGGTCGCCAATAGACAAATCCCATCGCGTTGCCGGTGCCTGCTTCGGAGCGGTAGCACGGCACATAATCCACCAGCGTCATCGGGAAACCGAGATCCGCCATCGCGCCGGCGACAGGGATCCAATTCTTGATTTCAGACGTGCCGGATTGGAAAATCTCTTCGCCGTAGGAAGCGAGGTCGTCGATTGATCCTTTCCGCAGCGATGCAATGACTGCCCGATCCAACGCCTCGTCGATGGTGAAGTGCGTGAGCCCGCCGGAGGCAATGATGGCCACACGCTTGTCGCTCTCCCACGACTGAATCGCGCGCAGCAATTCTTTTCCGAACGCATAGCAGCGCTCGATGGTCGGCTGGTTCGGGGGGTAGAAGGTGTTCACCATGGCCAATACGCTCGGCGGCGCCCGGTCGCGCATGATCTGGCGATAGATGAAGCCAAACGCATGCGGCGCTGATGCATGCCCATCCGCATGCTTTGGAAAGGCTTGCATCGAGGCTATGTCGAAGCTCGCTTTGGTCATCTGTTCGGCGATGTGACGGCCAAGCGCCGGGCAGCCGGGATAGGTCGCTTCTTGCTTCGGCGCCGAGCCTTCGACAGCAATGGCGATGCCGGGCGGCAGCTTTGCCAGGTGTTCGTCGTCGGGCGCGCAATTTTCGATGCGCTCGCCCCAGTGCAAGCAGAACGCCGGCACCAAGCTTGCGCTGAACACCTCCATTTGATCGTTGCCGACGATCACAACGAGATCGGGCGCCGCTTGCTCAAAAACGTCGGCGAGCGTGGAGATCGCCGCGCGGCATGCCGCGTGGCGTGTGCGCCAAACGTCAGGCGTGATCTGCGCCTCCAGGCCCTCGTCCGCGCGCAGGCGGGCCAGTTCCTCAAACGTGTAGGTCTTGCCGCGAAAGGGGTGTTTGCCTTTCTTGTCGGCGGCGACGCGCAAATGCCATTGATCCGGCGGCGTCGACAACATCGGGCCATGCGAAGAGCCGATGCCCAAAACGATCTGTGCCATGATGTGCTCTTTCACGAGGCGCGTTGCACGCGCATCACTTTGCTACGAGAGTTTGAACACGCGGCGCGCATTGTCCTCGAAGATCATTTGCTTCTGAGCCGGCGTAAGCCACTCAAACTTCGAAATGAGGGGCGCGATGTCATCCATGGTGCGCCCGGTCGCCGGGTCGACCGAGGAACCCACCCCCGGACATTCAGCGCCGAACAGGCAGCGTTCGGGCCCGAATGTCTCGATCAGCAGTCGCAACGCCCCTTCAGTGTAGAGCACCGTGTCGTAATAGAGCTTGCTGGCGTTCTCCGAGAAACGGACCTTGCGTCGCAGCGAACTCGCCTCAAACCGACCCAATTGATAAGGGATCGCACCGCCGCCGTGTGAGACGACGATTTTGAGGTTGGGAAAGTCGCTCATCACATTGGACGTCACCAGATTGTAGACGGCAATCGTCTCCTCATTGATAAAATGCAGCGTGTAGGGCGTGCGCTCGGAGTGCGAGCCGGTGGCGTGGATGTGAGCCGGTACATCCAAATCGCACAGCGCCTCATACAGCGGATACCAATAGCGGTCGCCCAAGCCTGGCGCTTCTTGACCGCTATTCTCGTAAGGGTCTGGATTGAGCAGACAACCCTTGAACCCCAGTTCCATCACGCAGCGGCGCAATTCTGGCAGCACCGCCTCGATGGGTTCACCTGCGACTTGCGGCAGGCCGCAGATCGGCGCCCACACATCCGGAAACAATTGGCACTGGCGATGAATGATCGTGTTCACCTCTTCAGTGAACCAGTGCACCAGGCGGCCAGGCTTTTGTGAATGCATCATCTGAAACGGCCGCGGCGACAGCAATTGCAGCGCGGTGCCATTACGTTTGAGTAGATCGAGATGGCCGCACGGACCCATCTCCTTCTTGTTGGCTGCAGCGCGCAATTGATCGTCGCTGATCTCCACATGACCACGGCCATGCGCACCTCGATGAGACAGCAGCGTGGCTTTGTAGGCCCAAAGCTCAGCTGGCGCGCTGACATGTCCATGGCAATCAATGATCATCGCGTTCGCTCTCCCCGCTTCTGCTGTTTGCGCTCATTGCGCTTGTCTTCCGTCCGGTCGTTGCGCCCTCAAGGCTCCACGCCCATGGCGTCGAGATAGGCGCGCCACACCTCTGGCGGCTGGCCGTGCTGCCAGGGGAAGCCCTTAAGGTGGCGCCCGAATATCGGATGATCCTTCAGTTGCTGTCGGGTCAGCCCGTTCGTAAATAGGCGCCTGCCTGCGAGCGGCAGCGTCACGCACTTATTCTGCTCGGGATCACGGATCATGCCTTTCAACTCATCGCCTCGCTCCATGGCTTCGAGTTCGCTGAAATAGCGCCGGCGCATCATCACAATGCCCTTGTCGCTGCTTCCGAGATGCTCCTGCGACCGATCCGCGAGGGTCCCTTGTCCGGCCCAAGCGACAAAATCCTGGTTCATGACGTGGCTCGTCACCCAGCGCCCTGTTGCTGGATCCTTCACGTCGCTCCGCCATGCGGGGATGCGCGCCTGCCGATAGGGCTCGCTCTCCACCGGCACACGTTGCCACATCCAGGCAATGTTCAGCGTCGTCTCGTCGTCAATGGGGACACGCCATTCAAAATGATCGCCGAGGAAAAACCCGTTCGGCCACAGCGCAACACGCCCTATCGTCCATTGCTCGTTATCGTCGGTCATGTCCTCCTTGAGGCGCCGATAAAGGAAGCCGTGCTCAAACTCGTCAAAGTCCACTTTCAAATGGCGCGGCGAATAGGGCTTGCCGCCTTCGGCCTCCTTGAGACGAATGCTCCAGTTCAAGTGCATCCATTCGAAATGCACGGGGTCGCAGGAATTCTCCTGGCACTGAAACCAATTGCAGGGGACTTCCGCGATGCAGATTTGGGCAAAGCCGTTTTCCCAAGTGAACGGCTCCCAGTTCGGCAACAACGGCGCAGGCAAAGGCCCCATGTACGCCCATAGCAAACCCGCGCGCGCCTCGACCGGGTACGATCGGATCGTCACCTTGTCTTTGAAATTCGCGGCCGCATTGGCCACGTCCTCGTAAGGCTGCTCCAAGCATTTGCCGTCGGCGCCGAACAGCCAGCCATGATAATTGCAGCGAATGCCGCAAGCCTCGACGAAGCCGTATGAAAGATCGGCGCGCCGGTGCGGGCACTGGCGATCCACCAATCCAAAATTGCCGCTAAGATCCTTGTAGACAACCAAGTTCTCACCGAGCAATTTGATCGGCCGGATCGGTGTTTCCTCGAATTCCGACACGCCAGCGATCGGCATCCAATAGCGGCGCAGATAACGTCCCATAGGCTTGTCAGGGCCGACCTCGCACAACACCTTGTTCTTGTCCGCTCCAAGCATCAGCGCACCTCTGTTCGTTTCAATTTCATAGGCAAGATCGGGCAACCCCGCCGCGGCGGGGCATTCTCACTCTGAGACGCATGCTCCGAAAATTGGCGTGCGCAGCGCCGCGGACTAACTCCGCCGCCGCCGTCGTTGAGGCACAGGCTGAACCTCTGCCGACATGATCGGCGCGCGGGTGACTTCGTTGAAGGCGCCCACGAATTTCTCCAGCAAGCGGACAAACTCTTTGGCCTCGCTTGCATCGAACGCGGCGAGCGCGCGCTCTTGGGCCCTGCGCGCTGGCCTTTGCAGTTTCTGAAGCAGTTTGATCCCGGCAGGCGTGAGCACGAGTTCGCGCCTGCGTCGGTCGGCGGGATCGATCTTCCTTTCCACATAGCCATCCGCCTCAAGTTTGGTGACGACAAGCGCCGTCGTCGATCGATCGAGCCCGACCAGTTTGGCCAAGCCGATCTGGTCGATGCCCGACCGGCTCCGCAGAATGCTCATGACGCCGTATTGCGTCGTCGTCGCTCCGAATTCCGCCGCCTCCTCCACAAACAGCGAAACTGTTATTTGGTGCGCCCTGCGAACCAGAAATCCAGGGCGCTTGTAGAGCGCGCTTAGATCCTCGACGCTCCAGTCTTCCGAGTTTGGCTTGCGCACAGCGACTTCCCACAGCTACCGGCGCCCGCCGCCGACGATGCGGGGAGTCTAGCGCATCAAACGACATCCGCCACCGAGAACCCCGCGATTTTCTTGTAACGATCCGAGATCGAGCGCAGCTCGCCCTGGCTGATGACCGCGTCCAAATTGTCAAACGGGCGATCTCCCGTCAGCTCCTCGACGCGCAAATTGATGAGGTCAGGCGGCGTGCTGCGATTGGCGAGCACCACTTGCGAGGTCGGGCCCAGTCTTGCTCGCTCATAGGCGAGCAACGCCTCTTGGGCGTCACCGGCATGCGCGAGCGCCTCGCAGAGCGTTCTGGCGTCGACGAGCGCTTGAGCTGCGCCATTGGAGCCGCGTGGATACATGGGATGAGCCGCATCGCCCATCAAAGTGACACGCCCGTGGGTCCAGCGCGGCAGCGGATCGCGGTCCACCATCGGGTACTCAAGGATGAGATCGGCGCCCTCGATCAAGGCGCCGACATCCAGCCAGTCGAACTTCTGGTCTGCATAGACAGGCAGAAAGTCTTCCTTCCGCCCTGCCTTGTTCCAATCGTTCTTCTCGTGGGCGTCGCTTTTTATTTCTGCGATCCAATTGATCAGCTGGCGTCCTTGTTCGTCGATGTTGTCGGCGATCGGATAGATTACGATCTTGCCGGTATTGATCGAACCGATGCGCAGATATGTGCGTCCGTCGAGGATCGGTTTGCGGCGCGTCACCCCCCGCCATGTGTTGATACCGGTGAACACGACGGGATCGTTCGGATTAAAATGCCGACGAACCGTCGAGTTGACGCCGTCACATCCAACCACGATGTCGGCATCGACGCGCTCACTGGCGCCCTCGCCCGTGGTTGGTTTGAACGTCAACGCGACGGTGTCGTCGCCCGGTTTGAGGTCCACCAATTGGCAATTGGTGCGGATCGCCGCCGCGCCCAAGCGCGAGACTGCAGCATCAAACAGGATCCGGTGCAGTCTGCCGCGGTGGATGCCGAATTCCGGATAGGCGTATCCGCCAAAGCGGCCGCGCGGTTCTGAGTAGAGCAATTGGCCAAAGCGATTGTAGAAGCGGCACTCCGTATTCTCGATGGCGCTTTCGGCGATTGCGTCACCCAGCCCAAGCGCGGTGAGTTCGCGCATGGCGTGAGGCAGCAAGGTGATGCCGACGCCGATCTCCTTCACTTCAGGAGCGGCTTCGTGGACGGTACATTTGAACCCGCGTTGGTGAAGGCCAAGCGCAAGCGCAAGGCCTGCAACGCCGCCGCCAATTATTGCAATCTCGTCAGTCACAAATGCCTCCCACGCGCGCTTGCGGACATTGCCCGCCCGGCTACGCCTTGGTGATACGAATACTCAGTTCATCGAGCCCATCGACACACACGCGAACAAGATCGCCCGGCTCAAGCGCGCTCACACCCTCGGGCGTGCCCGTGAACACTAGGTCGCCTTGGCGCAACATCACGTAGCGAGAGAGATCAGCGACGATTTCCGCAACCGACCAAATCAGCAGCGACAGATCAGTTTGCTGACGCACTTCATCGTTCACCGTGAGCGCCAGCTTGCCGCGCTCCATCCGGCCGCTTTCCGCGAGCCGCGTGATCGTTCCGCACGGGGCGGATGCGTCAAAAGCCTTGCCCATGTCCCAAGGCCTGCCAGCCTTGCGCGCCTCCAGCTGCAAATCACGGCGCGTAAGGTCGATGCCCGCGGCGAAACCAAATACGTGATCGTAGGCACTCGCCACCGCGACATCGCGACCGTCCGCACCGATCGCGATCACGAGTTCGCCCTCGTGCTGGAAGTCGTTGGTCATCGGCGGATAGGCGACATCGCTTCCCGACGGAACCAAAGCATCGACGGGCTTGGTGAAATAGAAGGGCAGCTCCCGATCCGGGTCGCCACCCATTTCGACGACATGAGCGCGATAATTGCGGCCCACGCAATAGATGCGGTGAACCGCAAAAGCGCCGCCGCCGCGAACGGGCACGCTGAGTACAGGCGCCGTTCTATTCATGACTGCCCCCTGAACTCACGGTGCAAGCCAAGCTTCTCGTGGATGGGGCGATCAGAAAAACTGAACAAAACACTGTCGGCGCTCGCATTCAGCTTCAGCTCCGCCCAGCTCGGAACAACGAATATGTCGCGCGGCTTCCAGCGAATGAGCGTCTCCCCGACCAACGCCTCGCCCGATCCCTCCACCACCGAATACACAGCGCCATCGGTCTGACGGGAGACGCGTGAGCTAAATCCCCCTGGGAGAAATTGCAGATAAGCGCCGATGGTCGCCATCACGGGACCGCCGTCGGCGGGATTGATGTATTGCATCTTGTAGCCGTGGCAGGAATCGACCGTTGCGCCACCCGCATACGCCATCAATGCGGCGCGCGATCTGGCGTATCGGTAGTGCAAGAGCGAGGCGTCGCGCTCTGCCTTAGGCAAGCCAACAGGCGCCATGTTCTCGCCAAAGCGCGCGCTCGCGTCGCCAATGGGCTTGCGCAACGTCTGGCTTGGCTGATTGCCGGCTTCAGCGAAGCTAGCGTCAAAGAATTGCACAATTGGAATGTCGAGGCCGTCCAGCCAAATGACGGGTACGTCGGTCTCGTTGCCATGATCGTGCCACGTCCAGCTGGGCGTTAAGATCAGATCACCGGGCGACATCAACAGTTTTTCGCCCTCGACATTGGTGTAGGCGCCATCGCCTTCGAGGATGAACCGCAACGCCGCTTGGCTATGGCGGTGCGCGGGCGCGATCTCGCCCGGGAGCACCAATTGCAGCCCGGCGTACAATGTCTGCGTCACACTCGACGCGCCGCGCAAAGCAGGGTTTTCGAGGATGAGAACACGGCGTTCGGCCTCCTCGGCGGAGATAAGCTCCCCTGCATCGAGCAAAAGCGCGCGCATGACGCCGTCAAAATCCCAGTGCGCGGCGCTTGCCGCGCTCGCGGGCTCTTTCCGCACCAGATTTTGCAACCGTTCCCATAGCGGGGCAGCCGACATGCGATCGAGCCGCTCATAGTACCGGCGCCGCTGCAGCGTAGACGCCGCCAGAACCTCGCTATCCAATGCCTGCATCACAGCCGCCGTCTCATTCTCTTTGGTTCGTTGCATTTCCTCAGACGTCTGCCTATTCTGAAAGACGACCGCGTCGATGTCAACGCATTCGTACCGGCGCACATGCCGCAGCTGCATCCGCGCCCAAGGAGGAAGATGTGAGTGATCCCCCCGCCGACAAGGCTTTCGCCGAGAAAGCGCTGACGCGTCTGCGCCGTCTCGACGTGTGTGCGTTGTCGGACGCAATCGACAGCCTGGGGCTTCCGCCGGCGGTGAGCGGCATCAAGCCGATGACGGTTCCGCGGCGCATTTGCGGACTAGCACTTACCGTCAAACTCGCCGCCGGCGCTCCGCCAGCGGACGCCCCCGCGCGTCATCTCTGCACGACGGCGCTCGACATGGCCGACGCACGTCATGTCATCGTCATCGAACAACGCACTGGCGTCGACGCGGCTGGCTGGGGCGGGGTTCTTTCCAATGCTGCTTTCGCGCGCGGCGTTTGCGGCGCCATTGTCGAGGGGCCGGCCCGCGACCTGGATGAAGCCGCCGAGCTCGGCTTTCCGGTCTACGCAAGGAGCGCGACCGCGCGCACGGCGCGCGCGCGCATCCACGAGATCTCGACCGGGCAAGCTATCCAACTCGGCGATCAAGACCTGCACATGGGCGATTACGTTGCAGCGGACCGCAGCGGCTTGGTGATCATTGCGGCGAACGAGATTGAGCGCGTGCTTGCCGCCGCCGAAAAAATTGCACGCCGGGAATTCGACATGACCAAACGCATGCTTGCTGGCGACACGCCGAGCGCGGTCATGGGTGCCGCTTATGAAAACATGCTCAAGAAGGAATGTCCTGGCTCATGACGAACCAATCTCCGCCCGACAGCAATGTCGGCCGCGCTCGTAGGCTCGAAACCGCCACGCTGAGTGACGCGCTGGATCGCCTTGGCATTGCCGGTCAGTGCCTAGGCGTTAAGCCGCTCAGCCCCGCTTTTCAGACTGCGGGCCGCGCCTTCACGTGCCTCTATGCGCCCGTAGGTCATCCAGGCGGGACGGTTGGTGACTTCATCGATGACGTTGCGCCGGGCTCTGTTGTCGCCATCGACAACGGAGGGCGACCCGACGCCACGGTGTGGGGCGACATTCTAACTTTCACTGCGCACCAGCGCGGCGTCGCCGGAACCATCATCGACGGCGCTTGCCGTGACATCCATCTTGCGCTCAAGACCGGCTACCCGCTCTATTCTAGGAGCTATTCCATGCGCACTGGAAAAGACCGCGTGCAGTTGGAGGCAACCCAAACCGTGGTGCGAATTGGCGAGGCGCGGGTCGCTCCCGGCGACTTGATCCGAGGCGATTGCGACGGCGTCCTGGTCCTGCCGCGATCCCGCGAGGCAGAGATTCTTGATCTTGCCGAGGCGATTGATGCCGCGGAACAAGCCATCCTCGCCGCAGTGCGCGACGGGATGCGGCTCGAAGAGGCGCGCAAGGCGCAAGGCTATCACCTGCTGCAACGACGCTCTGCGGCCAAACCATGACCGAAAGCAGTTTCGAGCATGACCTCATCGCAACCGCCAAACGCCTTGGCGCGGCGACCCTGCATGAAGCCGCCGGTAGAATCGGCGCTTTACCCAGCGCGATTAAGCCTGTGGCGCTCGACATGCGCATCGCGGGCGCGGCGTTTACAGTCGATTGCGCGGCAGTCGATAATCTATGGATACACCGCGCACTCTACCGCGCAGCGCCAGGCGACGTCCTGGTGGTGGCGCCGCGGCCCGGCCCGGAAGCCGGTTATTGGGGTGACATCCTGAACGAAGCCGCGAACACCCGAGGTCTTGCCGGGCTCGTCATTGATGGCGGCGTGCGCGACAGCGCGGGTCTGCGTCAATCCGGTTTCCCGGTTTTTGCAAACGCGATCTGCATTCGCGGGACCGGAAAAGATCATGACGCCTTCGCCGCGCTGCAATGCCCGCTGCGGATCGGCGAGATCATTGTGCAGCCGGGCGATCTCATCGTCGGGGACGCTGACGGGGTCGTCGCTTTACCGGCGGCGCGGGCGTGCGCAATCGTCGAAGCTGGTCTCCAACGCGAGGCCGACGAGGCGGGGAAGATCGAAAGACTGCGCGCCGGCGCGCGCAGTCTCGACATCTATGGTTTTGGCGAGGGCTAAGGCCGAGCGAAAAGAAAACGAGCGAGGGAAGCGATGTTGCGCAGGGAACAGAACGAATTGCTGACCCGTGTCGGCCCCGGCACGCCGATGGGGAAATTGTTTCGTTGCTTCTGGTTGCCGGTCTTGCTGGAATCGGAGTTGCTTGAGCCAGACGGACGCGCCGCATCAGTGCGCATTCTGGGTGAAAACCTCGTCGCGTTCCGCGACACGGACGGTCGCGTTGGCCTCCTCGAAGCCCAATGTCCCCACCGGTGCGCTTCGCTTGTGTACGGACGCAATGAAGAGCACGGGCTGCGCTGCATCTATCATGGCTGGAAGTTCGACGTTGACGGACGCTGCGTGGACATGCCCTCCGAGCCGCCCGAACGCCAGAGCATGAAGGACAAGGTACGCGCGCGCGCCTACCCAACACGCACGGCCGGCGGGGCGATCTGGGCCTTTATGGGTGAAGGCGAACCGCCGCCATTTCCGCATTTTGAGTGGACCCGATTTCCAACGGACCAAACGGCGGTCATCAAGCGCTTTCAGCCTTGCAATTACGCCCAAGCCATCGAAGGCGGCATCGATTCCGCGCACATCTCATTTTTGCACCGTGACCTCGGCGACGCGGAGACGGACGAAGCCGCGGGCAGCATCCACAAGCGTTACGCCACACGCTGCCGTCATCCGCAATTTTCGGTCGAAGACACTGCCTACGGGCTGCGCGTCCTCGCGAAGCGCTCGATCGACGGCGAGCTGATGGACTATTGGCGCGTGACCCAATTCATGCTGCCGTGCTTCCAGATGGTGCCCCCGCCCCTTGAGCGCGGGGATCACAACACGCTCCCTGTCTACGGAAATGTCTGGGTCCCCATCGACGATGAGAACACGTGGAATTGGGGCTTTAGCAGCGACACCAAGCCGCTAACGCCGGCGCAAAGGGAATTCATGGGCCCGCACGGCCTTTGGGGCGATCTGGACGACGCGTTCATGCCGCAACAGAGCCACGCCAATTCCTATGAGTTCAGTCTTCAGCGACAGCGCACCCAGAACTTCAGCGGCATCCGCGGCGTGCGCAATCAGGACGCGGCCGTTGTTGAGAGCATGGGACCCATCGTCGATCGCGCGCGCGAGCACCTCGGCCACTCCGATAGCGCAGTGATCCAATTCCGGCGCAAGATGATCCGTCTGGCTGAGGCCGTCGATCGCGGTGAGATCGGCGCCGCCGCGGTTGCGCCAGAACTCTATAACATCCGATCGGTCTCAGTCCTGGTTCGCTCGGATGCGAGCTTTGCAGATGCGTTGGCACCGCTTGAGAGCGGCGCATTACCCTAGGACGAAGCGAACGCGACTGTCGCCCCATGCCGTCATTTTCGGCGGCAGAGAAAGCCAACCAACGCGATCACGCCCTTCATCTCGACCAGTTCACCGTCATCCCAGTGCGCACGCACGCGCGCGATGAGCGCCTTGTCAGCGCCACTCGGCATCATTGCGCCCGCAAGCGCCAAATCGAACGCCGCCGTATCCACCTCGGCAAAGAGGTCCCTCGACTGATAAGTCCACAATGCTTTGGGCTGCGACATCTACGCGACCATCGCGCCTGGCGCTCATCCGCGTCACACGGTCGCCGCCTTCATGAGGTCAAGGCGCAAGGCCTTGACCTCGGCGGCGGCCGTGCCCGGCGAACTCCTGCCCGGCGCGATGGTCGCGTACGGGCGGTTGGAGTAATCGTCCATGACAGACATCATCACGATCCCGCTCACCAAGCTTGTGGAGAGCGAGGACAATGTTCGCCGTTCTAATCGCAAGGAAGGCATCGCCGAATTGGCCGCAAGCGTGAAGGCAATCGGCCTTCTGCAGTCGATCGTCGTCAAGGATGCGGGCACCGGCAAATTCGCCGTCATCGCCGGTGGCAGGCGCCTGCGGGCGCTACGCCTTCTCGCTAAGGCAGGCGACATCGAGAAGAACGCACCAATCCCGTGTCGCGTCATCTCCGGCGACGACAACGCAACTGACCTTTCCCTGGCCGAGAACGTCAGCCGACGCGATCTCCTCCCATGGGAGGAGCTGGAAGCCTACAAGCAGCACATCGACGGCGGCGAAGGACCAGAAACCATCGCCGCGCGCTTCGGGGTCCCACCCCAACACGTCGTTCGCCGGCTGAAACTCGCGCGTGTTTCACCACGTATCATTGAGGCGCTGAAGAAAGAGGTGGCGACGCTCGACCAGCTAGCCGCGCTTGCTCTTACCGACGACCATGCGCGCCAGGAGGCAGCGTTCTTCGACGCGCCCGAATGGGCGCGCACGCCAGAACGGCTACGCGCGCAGATCACCCAGGCGCACGTGCCGGACACCGACAAGCTCGCACGCTTCGTTGGTATCGACGCGTACAAGACTGAGGGCGGTGGCGTGACATCAGACCTGTTCGCGGAGGAGAACGGAGATCCCACGCTCTGGCTGACCGACCGTGATCTCCTCACGGGGCTGGCCGAAGCCAAGCTTCAGCCCGTCGCCGAGCAGGCCCGCAGCGAAGGCTGGGCCTGGATCGAAATCGCCATGGACGAAATCGGCTGGCAGCGCTTTCCGATGCGCGTCCGCGAAGAGCGGCGCACGCTCACCAAGAAGGAGCAGACTCGGCTGGAACGCCTCTACGCCAAACTGGACGAAGCCGAAGACCCGGCCGAGATCGAAAAGATCGAAGCGGATATCGACGCGCTGGCGCCGACCACCTGGCCGGCGGAAGAAGTAAAGCTCGCAGGCGCGATCGTCACACTGACCCGTGACGGTGTTCCGAAGGTCGAGCGCGGGCTTGTGCGTGATGAGGACGTGAAAGCGTTGAAGGCGCTGCGACGCAAGACAGGGCGCGCCGCCACGCCGCAGGATGCGGACGCCGAAGACGGCCAAACTAGCGCACCGCCCCCCACTATGCGGCTCTCCGCTAAGCTGGTTGATGAATTGCGAGCGCACAAGACGCTGGCGTTGCGCGCGGAGCTGGTTCAACGACCGGAGGCTGCTTTGCGTATCCTCGTCTTCACCCTGGCGGAGGCGTTCCTTGGCGACTTTAGCGCGTCTCCCTTAGGTCTGCGTCTCGAAGAGGAAGATGTGGCCCGCTCCATTACGCGGAGCGAGAGCAAGGCGTCCGAGGCGTACCAGACGATCGCGGCGTCTTGGCGCGACCGCCTTCCCGCCGGCCGGGAGGAGCTCTGGCGCTTCATCACGGAGGCTGGGCCGCAGACGTTGCTCGATCTCCTCGCAGTGTTAATAGCGCCGGGCCTTGATCTAAGAACGGATACGCGAACCTCTGGGCATGCTGCGAAGGCACATATTGGCGATCTGTTCGCTGAATCCGTTGGGCTCGACATGAGCCGTTGGTGGAGAGCTTCAGCAGACTCATACTTTGCCCACGTCAAACGCGACGTCATCTTGGATGCGATCCGCGAGCACAAGCCCGGCCTCGTGCTGCCGAAACTCGAGAAAGCTTCCAAGGTCGAACTGGTCGCGCGCACCAAGCGCATCTTCAAAGGCTCGGCATGGCTTCCTGAGCCGTTGCGGACACACTCGGTCTCGGTCCAGTCGCCGACGGAAGGGATCGCCGCCGAGTAGAGGCGACATCGCCCAGCGCGGAGGTCCGACTCCTTCCGTTGGGCGAATTGCATGAACGGCCTTGAGCGGTTCGCGCTGTTCTCTCTCCTCACACCGCGCACGCGTCCATCGCCACAAGACCTTCCGCTCCTTGGGCGTGCTCTTCGCATGAGGGCGGTCGCCTGCAAGGGGCAAGCCTGCGGTCGTGGACCACGACCCCTTGCAGGCGACCTCATCACCCTCATGCGCGCCGCTTCCCATCGCGGGAAGGCCCCGCGGCGCCAGCCGGAGCGCTCCGGCATCATGAGGAAAAGAAATGTATCGCTTCACCGCTCAAGGCCGTATCGGCCGCATTGACGAACTGAAGAAGGGCGGCCTTCGCATCTCCGTCGCCGCAGATCGCCTAGTCGATGGCCCCGACGGCCAATGGACCAAGACCGAATGGTTCTCCGTCATTTCGTTCGACGCCGAACTCAACACCAAGATGCTGACCGAGCTTGAGGTCGGCCAGTCGGTAAAGTTCGAGGGCCGTATCGAGCCGCGCAAGCGTCCGGTCGGCGACATCAAGATCTACGACAACAGCTTCGTCGTCGTCCGCTTCGACCGGATGTCGAAGCCGAAGGCCAACGGCAAAACCAAGAGCGAGCCCGCTGAGGCCGCTGCCTGATCTCCTGGAGCCGCCGAAAGGCGGCTCCTTTCATTTCCACCTCAGCTGACGCGAGCGCGCGATGCGCGCCATCGCGCGGAGAAATCCACAATGACAACCCAAGCAAAAACATCGCGTCGTGGCGCCGAGGACGCTGCCGCCCACGTCACCGCCGAGATCGCGCGGTTCCTCGAACGCGGCGTGATGCCCTGGCGTGCGCCGTGGGACGCTGCACGCGCGCACGCCATGACGCCGGGCTTGCCGCTTCGCGCCACAGGCGAAGCCTATAAGGGCGCGAACGTGCTCTTGCTTTGGACCGCGCAGATTGCGCGCGGGTATTCCAAACGCACGTGGCTGACCTATCGCAACGCAGAGGCGCTCGGCGCCCACATCCGGAAGGGCGAGAAAGCCACGCCCGTGATCTATTACGGGAGCGCCTCGCCGCGCACCGAACCGCAGGATAGCGGCGACGATGGCGCCAAACCCTATCGGTTCTTGAAGCTGTTCTACGTCTTCAACGCAGAGCAGTGCGACGAGTTACCCGGCGGCTTTGCCGCCGAGGTGGCGCCCACACCGGTCGATCCGCCGTCGATCGTGCGCTGGCTGGAGCGTGCCGGCGCCCAGGTCCGCATCGGCGGCGCTAGCGCCCACTATTCCCCTTCCACCGACACAATCCATTTGCCGCCACCGGCGGCGTTCGTGACGCCAGAACACGCCGCTGCAACGGCGGCGCATGAAGGCGTGCATTGGGTTGGCCATGAAAGTCGCCTCGACACCCTCAAGGGCTATTTCACGGATCGCGCGCTCCGCGCCCGGGAAGAGCTCCGCGCCGAATTGGGCGCAGCCATCATCGGCGCCATGACCGGGGTTGCGCCGCATCACTTAGAAGACCACGCAGCCTACGTGGCTGATTGGCTGAAGCTGCTCAGATCAGACCCACGCGCATTCCTATCCGCTGCCGCCAAGGCGCAAGCAGCTGTCGATTGGTTGATCGCGCGCGCCGGCCATCCCGCCAACATGGCAGCGACACAGGCCGCTTAAGGCCGCGCCATGCCATGACCTGTGTACGGGTCATGGCATGGCGACTGCATCGCGTTGTGCATGAAGCGCGTTCTCGCTCTATCGCTGCTCGTGGTTGCGTGCGCCGCCTTGATGACGGCGCATGCGCAGCCCGTCGTCATCTACAATCCGTCCCAAAGCGTGCCGTCGGGCTTCTATCTCCGAAGCAGTGAGTCGCCGCGACGCGGCGATTTTGTCACCGTCGCTGCACTTGAGGTCGCGCCAGAGTATGCGGCGTTGCGCGGCTACGCCGACCCGACCGACCGCTTTCTAAAGCGCGTCGCGGCCACCGCAGGCCAGCTTGTGTGCGCGGAAAATGAGATCATTTCGATCGACGGTGAGGATGTCGCAACACGCATCGAACGCGATGCTGAAGGACGTATGCTGCCGCGTTGGGACGGTTGTCGAAGGCTCGGCGACGGCGAACTATTTCTGCTTGGCGACACAGACGATTCCTTTGATGGCCGCTATTGGGGGCCAGTCGCGATAGATCTGATCGAAGGCGTGTGGGCGCCGATTTAGACGGTAGCGAGTCTCGCAATGGTTACTAGCTAGTGATCTGGCTCCTACAGCAGCGAGGTGCGATGAGCCCTGTGCGGCCCAGGCTATCCTCATTCGGCTGCTCTTAGTTCGCCATCTGGACGGGAACAACGCAAACACTAGCGGCCTTTAGCGCTTCCCTCGGGAAGCACGAACCCATGGCGACCGTCGCGCGAGATTAAGCGCCTTCGTTGGCCCTCTTCGTCGTTTTCATGCGTGCTTCCCAGGATTCCAGGACGCAACCGCCGGCAGCTGATTGCCAGCGTCTTTTGCCGCCGCCTCTAAAGTCGTGCCCATTCCATCATTCCATCGATTGAGAAACCCAAACAGCGCGATCACGCCCATCAGCTCGACAATATCGCCATCGTCCCAGTGCGACCGCACACGCTCTATGAGCGGTTGATCAATCGCACTGGGCTGCATCGCTCCGGCGAGCGCTAGATCAAACGCCACCTTCTCTGCGTCGTTAAAGAGATCGCTCGTCTCATACGACCATAACGCCTCCAGTCGCGCTTCACTTGCGCCAAAGCGCGCAGCGGCCAAAGCTGTATGGGCCTGACAATACCGGCACCCAGCGGCGTGTGACGCGATCAATGCCACGAGCCGCTTTTGCTCACTGGTCAGTCTCCCGTGATTGGCCATCACCGCTTTGTTCAGGGCGACGAAGGCTCGCGCGATCTCCGGCCTGCGCTGCATGGTCAGTACGCTGTTGGGCGGGAAGCCCAAGGTTGTGTTGAAGAACTTAGCCAGTTCGGCGACGTCGGCATCGGCGCCCAAGGGCAAAGGTGTCACGAGCGGCATCTGGCTGGTCTCCGGAATCGGGCTATGCGGGCGCTAGGTAACAATATGCCCCACCGATCCGAACTCCTAGATGAGCCCGCCTTGCCCGGCGGCATAGGAGTTCTGCATGACGATCGTTCGCCGCGCCCTCATACTTATTGCCGCTGTCTGGACCGTGAGTGGCGTCGCCGCCGCCGCCGAGTTTCGCAATTTCGATCAAGCCGCGTTCGAACAAGCCCAAGCCGAGCGGCGGCCAATTCTGGTCGAAGTCTTTGCGCCCTGGTGTCCGACCTGCCGCGCCCAGTCGCCGATTGTGCGCGCGACCGCAGCGGATACGGCCTTTGCGGAACTGATCGTGTTTCGCATCGACTACGACAACCAGCGTGCGCAGTGGCGAGCGCTCAACGTGCGCCGTCAATCAACCTTGATCGCCTACAACGGCGCACGCGAGACTGACCGTGTTGTCGCCGCGACCGCTCCCGATCGCATTGAAGCTCTGATGCGTTCGGCGATTGCGCCGTGACGTTGCTGACGCCAGCGTTGGCGTTTCTGGCCGGGGTGCTGACTATCCTGTCGCCGTGTGTGCTGCCACTTGCGCCTATTCTTGCGAGCAGTGCCACAGCGCAGCACCGGCTCGGACCATTGGCGTTGGCGATTGGCCTCGCCTTTTCCTTTTCGATTGTGGGCCTGTTCGTCGCCACGATTGGTTTCGCGATCGGGCTCGATGGCGAGACACTCCGCGTTGCGGGCGGATTTATAATGCTTGCTATCGGCGCAGTGCTTGTCGTGCCCAGATTTGAATTGGCGTTCGCCGGAGCGGCTGCACCTTTGAGCAACTGGGCCAACGAGCGCACCGCTGCGTTCGAGGGCAATGGACTCTTGGGTCAAGCTGCGCTCGGTGGCCTCTTGGGTCTCGTCTGGAGTCCTTGTGTAGGCCCGACTTTGGGCGCGGCGTCCGCACTCGCCGCACAAGGAAAGGACTTGGCCGCAGTTGCCCTCGTCATGGCGATGTTCGGACTTGGCGCAGCCTTCGTCCTTACAGCGCTTGGCTATGGCGCGCGCGCCTTGATTGGACGTAATCGCAGCGTCCTCAACGGCATCGGCAAGTACGGCAAGCGATTCCTCGGCTGGGCCTTAGTATTCGTGGCAGTTCTCATCGTCAGCGGCCTCGACCGCGTGATCGAAACAGCGCTTGTGAACCTCTCTCCCGCCTGGCTCACAAACCTCACAACCCGCTACTGACGGAGAAAGTAATGAAGCCGATCCAAATCGTATCTTGGGCGCTCGCTTTAGCATTCGCGGCAGCACTCGTCTTCCTCGTCGGATTGCCGAAGTTCATTGGGCCCGAGCCCAATCCGATCTTTGCACTGATCGCGGGCCGCACGGGGTTAAGTCTGTTCGAGCCCTATCTGCGCTACGCCACAGGCGCGGCGGAGCTGTTCGCAGCCGTTCTGCTCGTGATCCCGAGCACCCGCTTCTACGGTGCGATGCTCGCGGGAGCAGTCACGCTCGCGGCCATAGGCTTTCACTTCTCACCCTTCTTGGGCGTACAGATTCCGCAGATGGATCAACTCGTGCCGTTGCTGCAAGCAGGCCGGAGCGTGGCCGAAATCGACGCGATGGGATTACCAACCGATGGCGGGATGCTGTTTGCCATCGCGCTCGTGTTCTTAGGGGCCGCCGCCGCCTTGCTTTGGCTCGAACGGCCTCGACGTCCGGCCTCATAGGCTCCAAATGATCGCGGCCACGCAGCGAATAGACGGGCTCGACAGCGAAGAGACCCTGAGACGCATGAAGCCGGCTCCGAGCGCAGCCGATAGCCAGCTAGACACGCTGATGGCTCGCGCCATTTCCGGGGACACAAGCGCGTACGAAGCCCTACTTCGAGACCTTTCGTCTCGTCTGCGATCGTTCTTTCGAGCGCGATTGTCGCGACGTGACGCGGACGCAGAGGACCTCGTGCAAGATACTCTGCTCGCAATTCATCAGCGGCGATCGAGCTTTGACCCCAGCCAACCGCTCGCGGCATGGGTCTATGCCATCGCTCGCTACAAGCTGATTGACTATCTGCGGCGCGAAGGCATTCGCATACACGTGCCGATCGACGAGGTGGCGGAGCTTTTCGCACGCGAACGAACAGACGCGGGCGACGCAGCGCGTGACGTGGCCGCGCTGATGACGCATTTGCCGGAGCAACAACGCCTCGCTGTGCGCCTAACGAAGCTCGAAGAGCAAACCACCAGGGAAGCCGCAGCCAGTAGCGGCATGTCGGAGACCTCGATCCGCGTTAACGCCCATCGCGGCGTCAACCGCCTCATCGCGATCATCCGACGGAGCGAGAAATCATGAGCACCGAAGACCTCATCCAGCGCCTGGTTCAATCACCAACGCAGCGCACTCGGTTTGTATCGACATTCGCGATCGCAAGCTTGCTTGGTTTGAGCGTCGCGTCGCTCGTGTTCTTGGCGAGCACCGGCGCACGGCCCGATCTGTTCTCGGCGTGGGCCCCGACGCTGCTCAAACTCTCTTTCGGGCTCACCGCGGCGCTCGCGCTCGCGCCACTTATCTGGCGCGCCGCGCGCCCCAACATTCGTTTGCTTGAAACACTTGTCCCGTCAGCGATCATGGCCGCGGCCGCGGCCCTCATCACAGTCGCAGGCTTGATAGACGCGCCCTCGGAATTGCGCTGGGTGTTGTGGACAGGCGGAGGAGCGCCTGATTGCCTTGTTCGCATTCCGCTTATCGCCTTGCCGATCGCGGCGGCGCTCTTTCTTGCCGCTCGCCGGTTCGCACCGACACGTCTCGCGTTCGCGGGCGCAGCTTTGGGCGCGGGCGCGGGCGCGCTTGCCGCCATTCCGTATTCGCTTTTCTGCCCGATCGATTCCGCGCCTTATGTCGCGACTTGGTATAGCGTCTCGATCCTGCTCTGCGCAGCGCTTGGCGCGGCAGCGGGCCGCATGTTGCGTTGGTGAGAGGCAACCGCCGAAGTCGGCTAGTACGTGACCATCTCGTAGATGCGGATGCTGGATACGAACGGGTTGGACTGCGCCAGGGCTTGGGCGTCCTCCAAGCTCTCCGCATTGACGATTGTGCAGCCGGTGATCGCGTCCAGTCCCCACGGCAAATCGTTCACACCGCCATGTGAAATCTCACGCCCGCCACGCAAGCCAACGTTCTCGACGGTGCGATCGGCAACAGTCTCAAACCAGGCGCGCCAAGCCGCCATGATCTCGGGGGTGGGCTTCTCGAAGCCGAAATGCAGCAACATGTATTTCTTCATCTCGAAGTCCCTCACATGCCCGGCGGCATTTTTTCGAACGCTGGAAGCCCCTCGGTCAGTCGGTCCCAACTCGCCGCACGCGCGGCGAAGACGTGCATCTGCGGCTGGAACACCTCAACATCGTCCAAGCTCGACGCACGCAGGAAAATCATATCGACCATCGCCGAGTTGCGTGAGAATAAAGGCGCGCCGCAGGTCGGGCAAAAATGCCGGCTGATGAGATGGCCGCTGTCGGCTGCACGCGAGTAGCCGGTCGCTTGACCTGTCAGGATCACGCTCGCCTCCGGCACAGCCAAGTGCGAACTGTGCCCTGAACCGCTTGAGCGCCGGCAGTCTTCACAATGACAATGCCCGGCCATCGCCGGCGCGGCGGCGCAAACATAGCGCACCGCCCCGCACAAACATCCCCCGGAAAATTCCGCGGCCATGACAACCTCCACCAAAATAGGCGTGGACGGCACATGCGCCATGATCAAAATATGTTCAAGAACATATTTTGCATTCGCTTATGCTGCCGAAGAAAGCACACCCTCATGCCCTACGCGCCAGGTCACAAACAAAAGACGCGCGCACGCATCGTTGAGTGCGCACGCATCCTTTTCAACCGCCACGGCTTCGAGAACGTCACCATCAACCTGGTCATGGAAGCCGCGAAGCTTACACGCGGGGGATTCTACAATCACTTTGGCAGCAAGGAAGAGTTGTTCGCCGCCGCCGTATCGAGCTTCCTCAGAGGACGCGGCGCGCAATGGCGCGCAGATGCGGGCATCGATCCCGCCAAGCCAACACATGAAGCGGCCTCCCAGATGCTGTGTGGATATCTTTCCCGGGAGCATCTGGGCGATCTCGACGGCCAATGCCCGATGATCGCCCTGCCCTCCGATGTCGGGCGGGGTAATCCCGAAGTGCAGGCCGCGTATCAACAATTGCTCGAAGCTATGGTCGGCCTATTTGAGAACTCGCTTACCGGATCAAGACGCGACAAGCGGCGAACCGCGCTCACGCTCGCGGCGCTCTGCGTCGGGGGCATGGTGCTGGCGCGGACCCTCCCAGACTCCAAACTCGCGGAAGACGTTCGAGCCGCGGCGCACACCTGTGGGCAGAGCATCCTGGGCGCATAATGCCGCGCACGGCGGATCCACCGATCGACTCTTCTGCGGTCATCGGCGAGCCACTGCTGCGCCAATCGCCGTGCTCGCCTTCGAGAAGTATCGAGGCGCCAGAATTGATCGTTCATGTTACGAAGGAGGCATGGCAGGTCACACAAAGGTCGGAGGGCAAGTTAAAGGCGTGACCTGTGGCCACGCAAAACGCTTGCAGCGCAAGGGATTTCCACGACCCACGGCGCGGAGCACAGGTCATGTACGACCCGTCATGCCAACAGCGCATGCTTCGCCAATAACGAGCACGGCATCATGAACACGACGAGCTTCGATCGCTTGTTGCGCGGCTCACTTCTCGCTTTGCCGGCGACACGCGAGGACAGCATCAGCGCTGATCGCTCCATCCGCATGACGCGCGCAGATCGCGACCGACTCGAAGGAAAGATCAAGGGCGGAGGGCCGCCGGCGAGCGGCGGCGGCGGCAAGCGTCCCGGCCTGTCGGCCAAGATGGACAAGCGCACGCCGATGAAGCGCTTCGGCGTGAGCGCCGGGAAGAGCGGCGCCCACGCGGCGATAACGTTTGACGGCCGCCAACGCGCCATTGTGAAGGTGCACTACTTCAATCACGCAGGCGGAGGGGGCGCGGCGCTGAAGGCGCACGCGCGCTATATCGCCCGCGATGCCGCGACCCGCGATGACCCGTCGGCACCCCAGAGGCCCGAAGAAGAGAAGACCGAGGCGCGGGAGGCGAAGGCCCGCGCGCATGCACATTATCTGTCGCGTGAGGGGCAAGCGGAGCGGACGGTGTTTTACGACGCGCATGGCGAAGGCGTGGACGGCGCAGCGCGTGCAGAGGCGTGGGCGCGGTCAGACAAACGCCATTTCCGGATCATCCTGAGCGCCGAGGACGCTGGCCGGCTGCATGACTTGCCCGCGTATACGCGCCAGGTGATGGCGCGCGCCGAGGCCGCGCTAGGGACCAGGCTGCAATGGATCGCCGCCGACCATCACGACACGGCCAACCCGCACACCCATCTCATCATCCGCGGCCGGCGCGGCAACGGCCAGGATCTGGTCATCCCCAAGGACTTCATCAAATACGGGTTCAGCGGCATCGCCCGCGATGTGGCGACCGAATGGCTCGGGCCACGCTCCCCTGCCGACGAGCGCCGCGCGCTCGATCGCGAAGTGATCCGGCATGCGCCCACGCGCCTGGATCGCATGATCGCGCAGCAGCTTCCGGAGGATCGCACGATCCGCGTCGCGTCTCTGGAGGCAGCAAACGGTGACCCGTCCACGACCCGCGCTTTGAAGGAACGCGCACGCGAGTTGCAACGCATGGGGCTCGCCGTTGAGGTGAAGCGGAATGTCTTGGCGTTCCGGGCGGACTGGCGCGAAGCGCTCAACGCGATGGAGCTGCACCTCGATATTCGTAAGCGCCTCATTCATGAGCGCGCGCACTCGCTGGGCATGCAGAAACCAATCGAAAATCTGCGCGGACTGCTCGGACGGTGACCGAGGCTTTTGGGCGTCATCAGCAGATATGACCGCACGTTGGCGCTCGTTGCCGCTCGAAGCTCGGCACTCCGAGATTCTTATCCACAACTATTCCGTGGTGACCAAGCGGTGACCAGCTTGTGGAAAACTTCTCATCGGACCCCAGAATGCGCTTCTAAGTCTTTGATTTCCTTGGAGCGGGCGATGAGATTCGAACTCACGACCCCAACCTTGGCAAGGTTGTGCTC
>CAZGYQ010000001.1:0-102608 GCA_964530695.1 uncultured Caulobacteraceae bacterium | reverse complement strand
CCGGTCGGATAGATTCACGATTTGCGGGGAAACTTTCCTGCCCCCGCAAGAGGAAGCAGGAGGGGGTCGGCTCGAAGTGCGGTGATTGAATCACTTGTCCTGCAAGGCTTTCGTCGCCCCGCCGGGCCCCCACCCGACCTCCCCCTTGCTAGGGGGAGAAGGCGCGGGATGCGTGGGATTGTTTGTGGGACTGAGCGGAATCTATCCCTGCATTTTTCCCTCGCCCGCTTGCAGGAGAGGGATGGCCGAGCGCCAGCGAGGTCAGGGTGAGGGCCTGGTCTCTCAGGGTGTGACTCGTTTTGCGCCACTGTTCCCTCACCCGTCGCGCTGACGCGCGCCACCCTCTCCCGCGCGCGGGAGAGGGAAGATGAGTTACGCCGCTTTCGTCTTCTCGCGGCGCTTGCGTTCGTTCGGATCGAGCCAGCGCTTGCGCACGCGGATCGCCTTTGGCGTCACCTCGACGAGTTCATCGTCCTCGATCCAGGCGATCGCCTGTTCGAGCGTGAGGCGGCGCGGCGGGGTGAGGCGGATGGCCTCGTCCTTGCCGGCGGCGCGCACGTTGGTGAGCTTCTTGGCCTTCATCGGGTTGACTTCCATGTCGTCGGACCGGGAGTTCTCGCCGATGATCATGCCTTCGTAGACCGCCTCGCCCGGATCGATGAAGAGCACGCCGCGCTCCTCGAGATTCCACAGCGCAAACGCCGTCGCTTCGCCGAGTTCGTTGGCGATGAGGCCACCGTTGCGACGGCCCGCGATCTCGCCCTTGTGCGGCGCCCAGCCGTGGAAGACCTTGTTCATCACGCCCGCGCCGCGCGTGTCGGTCATGAACTCGCCGTGGTAGCCGACGAGGCCGCGCGCAGGTGCGTGGAAGACGATGCGGGTCTTGTCGCCGCCGGAGGGGCGCATGTCCTGAAGTTCGGCCTTGCGGATCGACATCTTCTCGATGACCGCGCCGGAGTAGGCGTCGTCGACGTCGATGGTCACTTCCTCGATCGGCTCGAGCAGCTGGCCGTTGTCGTCCTTCTGGAACAGCACCCGCGGACGCGAGATGGAAAGCTCGAAGCCTTCGCGGCGCAGCGTCTCGATCAGCACGCCGAGTTGCAGTTCGCCGCGGCCCGCCACTTCGTAGGCGTCTTTATCTGCGGTTTCGGCGATCTTGATCGCGACATCGCCTTCCGCGTGACGGAACAGGCGTTCGCGGATGACGCGCGATTGCACCTTGTCGCCGTCGCGGCCCGACAGCGGGCTGTCGTTGATGGTGACGGTGATGGCCAGCGTCGGCGGATCGATCGGCGTCGCGTGGATCGGCTCCACCACCGTCAGATCGGCGACCGTGTCGGAGACCGTCGTCTCGCCGAGACCCGCAATGGCGACAATGTCGCCGGCTTCCACGCTTTCCACCGGCACGCGATCAAGGCCGCGATAGGCCAGAAGCTTTGAAAGGCGCGCGCGCTCGTGTTCCTTGCCGTCGCGCGACATGGAGCGCACGGTCTCGCCCACTTTCAGTCGTCCGGACTCCACGCGTCCCGTCAGCACGCGGCCGAGGAACTTGTCGTAGTCGAGCATCGTCACGAGCATCGAGAAGGGCGCGTCGATGCGCTGGAGCGGCTCGGGTTCGGGCACGTGATTGTGGATGATGTCGAACAGCGGCGCGAGATCCTTGCGCTCGCCGTCGAGGGTCGTCGACGCCCAGCCTTCCTTGCCGGACGCGTAGACGATCGGGAAGTCGAGCTGTTCGTCGGTGGCGCCGATGGCGGCGAACAGATCGAACGTATCGTTGAGCACCTGGTCGGGACGCGCGTTCGGACGGTCGACCTTGTTGAGCACCACGATGGGGCGCAGGCCCTTGCGCAGCGCCTTGGTCAGCACGAACTTGGTCTGCGGCATGGCGCCTTCGAGCGCGTCCACAAGCAGAAGGCATCCATCCACCATGCCGAGGATGCGCTCCACCTCGCCGCCGAAGTCGGCGTGGCCGGGGGTGTCGATGATGTTGATGCGGTCGTCGCCGCGCACGATGGACGTGCACTTGGCGAGGATGGTGATGCCGCGCTCGCGCTCCTGGGCGTTGGAGTCCATCGCCCGCTCCTGGCGCGCCTCCTTCTCCCGGTAGGCGCCCCCCTGGGCGAGCATCTGGTCCACGAGCGTCGTCTTGCCGTGGTCCACGTGGGCGATGATGGCGATGTTGCGCAGCGACGACATGTCTTCTTGAACTCTCAAATCTGGAAGCGCGCCTTCTGCACGTGCGAAGGCGGAAGGGCAAGCGAGCGTTGATGCTGGGGCGAGCAGCTGCCCGATCCTGCAAGTGTGCGATGCAATAAGGTCGCAGGGTCGGTTCTAGCCCTTGGTACACAAGGATTTTGACCAAATTGCTACGCTGTCGTTAACCACAAATAGAAAATTAGTGGTTGCACGTTTTGCAGTGCAGCGTATTCTTTCTTCAGCGGCGTTTCGCGACGCCGCCGCCCTTCTCGGGCGTTTCCTCCCTAATTAAACTCGCCCCGGGCTCACGCCCGGGGCGTTTTCTTTGTGGCCCATGGGCTTTTGGGGCTTCAGGCCAGCGAGCGGTGCAGCTCGGCCTCGGCCAGCGTGGCGGCCAGGCGCGCCATGTCGGCATGGACCCGTTTGAAGCCCGGCCCCCGCTCCAGCGTGCGCTCATCGAGGTAGAGGCTGCGGTTCAGCTCGATCTGCAGGGCGTGGGTCTTCCGGCTGGGCCGCCCGTAGGTCTGGGTCGTGTGGCCGCCGGCGAAGGGCGTGTTGCGCGAGACCCGGTAGCCGAAGCGGCGCAGCGTGGCCTCCGCCATGGCGGTGATGGACGGGTGGCAGGACGCCCCGAAGCGGTCCCCCAGCACGATGTCGGGCTGCTGGGGCCCCCGGGCGGCGTTCGGCATGGAGTGGCAATCGATCACGATGGCGCAGCCGAAATCGGCCCTGGTCTCCTCCACGAGGCTCGCGAGCATGGCGTGGTAGGGGCGGTGGACCGCCGACAGCCGCCGCTCGGCCTCGCCCACCGGCAGCTTGCGCCAGTAGATTTCCTGGCCGTCCCCCGCGACGCGCGGAATGACGCCGAGACCCGCCTGCACCCGCGGCGAGGCGGTGAGGACGCCCGGATGCTCCATGAACATCGAGGCGTCGAGCTCGGTCGGGTCGCGGTTGAGGTCCACGTAGGCCCGCGCGACCGCCGCGCACAGGATCGGCGCGCCATGCGCCGCGGCCCCGGCGAACAATTCGTCCACGTAGGCGTCCTCGGAGCGCCTGAGGCTCGCAAGACCCACGCGCGCGGTCGTCAGCAGGTCCCGGGGGTAGCGGCGTCCGGAGTGCGGCGAGGTGAAGATGAGGGAGGTGGTGCGCCTGAACGGCTCGATGAGCACGTATGGCGGCTCCGCGCCCACGTCCTCCGCACGGGCGGCGCGGGCGTCCGCAAGCGCGCCGAACGCGGGATCGGGCCTCAGGTCCATGCATTAACCTTCGCGGTCGTCACCGGCGCCGTCAACCACCACGCCGGCCTCGCAGTGTTCGTGGCCCTGCTCATGCATGGAGCATTCCTGCCGCTCAGCGGCGGCTTGCGCATCTCGGAGGCGACAAGGCGCTCTTTACGGTTCTAGTGTACGGCCCGCCGAAGGGCGAATGAGGCCAAAGGGCGAAAAGGAAAGTTCGATGGTGCGGATCCTGCTGGCGGAAGACGATGACTCCCTGCGCCAGTTCCTGGCCCTCAACCTCGGCCGCGCCGGCCACGAGGTGGTCGCGCACGGGGATGGCGACGCTGCCTGGGAAGAGCTTGGCCAGGCCTCGTTCGACCTGCTGCTCACCGACATCGTCATGCCCGGCCTCGACGGCATCGAACTCGCCCGCCGCGCGGCGGAATCCTATCCGGGCATGAAGATCATGTTCATCACCGGCTTCGCGGCGGTGGCCCTCAGCCAGAACTCCCCCGCGCCGAAGCAGGCCAAGGTGCTGTCGAAGCCCTTCCACCTGAAGGATCTGGTGGCGGAAGTCGAACGGATGATGGCGGCCTGAGCCCCCGCCTGCTGTCCGCATTGACTGAATGTACCATACAAGGTACATAAGGCCGCGGGGGCGCGCGGCTTGGCGAAATCAACAAAGATCCTTGCGGCGCGTTTCTACGAGACGGCAAGCGGCGGAGAGCCCGTGCGCGAATGGCTCAAGGACATGGATCAGGATGATCGCCGCGTCATCGGCGCCGACATCGCCGTTGTCGAATATGGCTGGCCGATCGGCATGCCCACATGCAGGGCGCTTGCGGGCGGTCTGTGGGAGGTGCGCACAAGTCTCTCGGGAAACCGCATTGCTCGCGTGATCTTCTGCATCGCCGACGATGGCATGGTTCTTCTGCACGGCTTCATCAAGAAGACGCAGAAGACGCCGAAGGCCGATCTCGACCTCGCGAAGAAGCGCAAGAAGGACATTGAGTGATGAGCGCATCGGCGAAAAAGGCTCCGCGAAAGGCGACGGCGACCCGCAAGCGTGCGCCGGTGACAGCCGGTGCGAAGGTGAAGGCGGCGCGCGCGAAAGCGGCGAAGGGAAAAATCGGCTCCCGCTTTGACGATTTCCTGAGGGAGACCGGCGACCACGAGGTCGTGAAGGCGGCGGCGATCAAGCGGGTCATCGCTTGGCAGATCAGTGAGGCGATGCGCGTGGACGGCGTGACCAAGGCCGAAATGGCCCTGCGCATGGAGACCAGCCGCAGCCAGCTCGACCGTCTGCTCGATCCCGAGAATGATGACGTGACACTGACGACGCTTGCGCGCGCGGTTGCGGCGCTGGGGCGGGGGATCAGGCTGGAGATGGAGTAAAGGACACGCAGCCAATCGGCGAAAGTCACCCGGATAACGTCAGTGTAAGCCTCCGCCTGTCGCATTCGTGACCCATCCATGCGGAATCCGCCTTGACGGCGCACGCCTTTGCCTGCCACCACCCCTTATCGATAATCGGTAACCCCGGATCGCCGGGGTGCAGGGGAGTTCTCTCGTGCGTCATCTCATCATCGCAGGCGTCAGCCTGATCGCGCTCCTCGGGTGCGCGTCCTCCACCACCACGCCCGTCGCCGATCCTGCGCCGCAGGCCGCGCCTGCCCAGCCCGCCAATCCGCTGCTCGCCGACTGGACCGGCCCCTATGGCGGCGTGCCGCCGTGGGACCAGGTGAAGCCCGAGCTGTTCCCCGGCGCGTTTGAAGCCGGCATCGCCGAGCAGCGCCGCGAGATCGAGGCCATCGTCAACAACGAGGCCGCTCCCACCTTCGAGAACACCATCGTCGCGCTGGAACGCGCAGGGCAGACGCTCGACCGCGTCGGCAATCTCTACGGCGTGATGACGTCGAACCTGTCGACGCCGGCCTACGAGGCGCTCGACCGCGAATGGTCGCCGAAACTCACGGCCGTGAACGACGAGGTCACGTTCAACAAGAAGCTCTTCGCACGGATCGCGGCCGTGTACGCGGGCCGCGCCTCGGCGGCGCTTTCGCCGCAGCAGCTGCGCCTGACCGAGCGCGTGCACGACGGCTTCGTGCGCGCGGGCGCGAAACTCGACGACGCGCGGTCGGCGGAAGTCGCGCGCCTCAACCGCGAGCTTGCCACGCTGTTCGCCGATTTCCGTTCCAGGCTGCTTGCAGATGAAAACACCTGGACCGTGGTCGACAGCGCCGCCGACCTCGCCGGCATGCCGGACTCCTACATCGCCTCGGCCAGCGCGGCGGCGGAAGAGCGCCAGCTCCCGGGCAAGTGGATCATCGTCAACACGCGCTCGAGCGTCGATCCGATCCTGTCGTTCGCGTCCAACCGCGCGCTTCGCGAGAAGGTGTGGCGCAAGTTCGTCAACCGTGGCGACAACGGCGACGGCAACGACACGAACGCGATCATCGCCAACATCGTGAAGCTGCGGGCCGAGCGCGCGCACGTCCTCGGCTACCCCACGCACGCCAACCGCCGCATGGACGACACCATGGCGAAGGATCCCGCGCGCGCGATGGATCTGATGACGCGCGTGTGGACGCCAGCGGTCGCCCGCGTGCGCGAGGAAGTGCGCGACATGCAGGCCATCGCCAACCGCGAGCGCCCGCGCGTCACCATCGAACCGTGGGATTACCTCTTCTACGCCGAGAAGGTGCGCAAGGCCCGCTACAATCTCGACCAGTCGGAGCTGAAGCCGTACTTCGAGCTCAACAACATGATCAACGCCTCGTTCTACATGGCGGGGCGCCTCTACGGGCTCGAGTTCAAGGAAATCACCGGCACGGTGCCGGTCTTTGAGCCAAGCGTGCGCGTGTGGGAAGTGACGGACCGCGCGAGCGGCAGGAATGTCGGTCTCTTCTACGGCGACTACTTCGCCCGCGCCGGCAAGCGCTCGGGCGCGTGGATGACGACGTACCGCTCGCAGTCGACCTTCGACGGGCCGAAGACGACGCTCGCCTCCAACAACAACAACTTCACCCGGGGTGCGCCCGGCGAGCCCGTGCTCATCAGCCTCGATGACGCGGAAACGCTGTTCCACGAGTTCGGCCACGCCATCCACTACCTGCTGCAGAATGTGGAGTATCCCACGCTCGGCGGCGTGCCGCGCGACTTCGTGGAATATCCGAGCCAGGTGCACGAGCACTGGGTGCTGACCCGCGACGTGCTCGACCGCTTCGCGCGCCACTACCAGACCGGCGCGCCGATGCCGCAGGCGCTGGTCGATCGCGTGAAGCGTTCGGAGAGGTTCAACCAGGGCTACGCCACGGTGAGCTATCTCTCATCGGCCATCGTCGACATGAAGCTGCACACCATGGCCGACGGCGTGGTCGACCCCGATGCGTTCGAGCGCCAGACGCTCGCCGAACTCGGCATGCCGCGCGAGATCGTGATGCGTCACCGCCTGCCGCAGTTCGGGCACCTGTTTTCATCGGACGCCTATTCGGCGGGCTACTACTCCTACCTCTGGTCGGAAGTGATGGACGCCGACACGTGGAAGGCGTTCGAGGAAACCGGCGACGTCTGGAGCCCCGTGGTGGCCGCGAAGATACGCGAGCACATCCTGTCGAACGGCAACATCATCGACCGCGCCGACGCGTATCGTGCGTTCCGCGGCCGTGATCCGGACGTGAATGCGCTGCTGGAAGTGCGCGGATTCCCGACCACGCCGGCGCCGCGCCGTCGCTAGAAAAATCGTTCGCCGCTCCCGCCGTCAGTCGGCGGGGGCGGCGAGTGTTTTCAACAGGTCATGGTCCGCATCGAGGGGACGACCGTCAATCTGCGAAACTGCGCGACTCTCGTGCAAGGCGTTCGTGATGATCGCGCCGTCTGCCCGCGCGAGCTCCTCCGCCGCGGTGCTGCGTTCGACGATGTGCGGGTTCGCCTGCAGAAGCGCCGCGCGAAACGTGCCGGGCAACGCGCCATCGGCAGTCGGCGGCGTGATGATCACGCCATCAATCACGACGAAGATGTTGCAGCACGCGCCGCCCGCGACGCGGCCTTGCGTGTTGAGTTGCAGGGCCTCATCGGCGCCTCGGGCGACGGCTTCGGCGCGCGCCATCGTGTTGTCGATATAGGAGAGCGTCTTGAACCGCGCCGACGGCGCCGTCTCGTTGCGCCGGATCGTGGAGGTGACGAGGACGGCGGGTGTTGTCGGGCGCGTGTAGGCGCCGGCTGTGATCACGAGAGCGGGGCGCATCGGCGCGGGGCGCAGCACGCCGCGGTCGCCGACGCCGGCGGTCCATGTGATGCGCATCGCGGCTGGCGCAGACTGAAGGCCGTTACGGCGCAGCAGGTCTTCTGAAATTTCGCCGAGCCTGTCGCCGCCGGGCGGAAGCGGCAAGCCGAGTGCGGCCGCGCTCGCGTGCAGGCGCGCGACGTGTCGTGAGAAGCGGCGCAGGCGCGCGCCATCCCACAGGATCGTCTCGAACAGGCCGTCGCCGAGCGTGAAGCCGCGGTCGCGCACGTCGATGGCGTCGGCCCAGTCGTCGTTCACCCATGCGGTCATGTGTCGAAGCCCCTGATCGCGCGGAGGAGGCTGCGCGCCTTCGTCTCGGTTTCCTGCGCTTCTTCATCCGGATCGGAGTCCGACGTGATGCCGCCGCCGACGCGGAAGCCCACGTCCCAGCCGCCGTCGCGCGGCGTGCAGGTGGCCGTGCGGATAAGCACGCTTGAATCCATCGCGCCGCCGGGCGCGAACCACGCGAGCGAACCATAGTTCGCCTCGCGCGGCGCTTCTTCCATCGCGTCGATCAGCTCCATGGCCTTCACCTTCGGCGCGCCAGTGATGGAGCCTGGCGGAAACCCAGCGCGCAACAGGTCGAATGCATCGGCGCCGGACTTGAGGCGGCTCTCCACCGTTGACACCATGTGATGCGCGTTCGCGAACGTCTCGATCGCCTGATACTGCGTCACGCGCACGCTGCCGGCTGTGCTCACGCGCGCGAGATCGTTGCGCATGAGATCGAGGATCATCAGGTTTTCCGCGCGGTCCTTGACGCTGGCGGCGAGTTCGGCGGCCAGCGCCGCATCGCGCCCGGCATCGCCGTCGCGCGGGCGCGTGCCCTTGATCGGGCTGGTGCGAGCGATGAGTCCGCCGTCGTTGCGGACAGACACAAAGCGTTCGGGCGAATTCGACACGATTGCGGCGTCGGCCAAGCGCATGTAGGCGCAGAATGGCGCGGGGCTCTGGCGGCACAGGCGTGTGAAGAGCGCGTAAGGGTGATCGCCCGCCGCAAGCGTCCCGGCGAAGCGGCGCGAGATGTTGGCCTGATAAAGCTCGCCGGCGCGGATGCGCTCGACAAGGATGGCGACCTGATCACGATAAACCGCCGTGGAGTCGATCGGTGCAATCACTCCGCGCGCGTTGTGTACGCCGACTTCGGCGGAGCCGAGGCGCGCGATCACATCCGTCGCTTTTCCCCGTACGCTTTCATCGCGAAACGTCGCCATCGCTGTGCGCGTTGCATGGTCGAAGGCCATCACCACGTCGTAGAGGCCCAGCGCCATGCGTGGCAGGTGCGACGGGCGCGGGCTGGGCGCCGCCTCGTTGAACGTAGCGCCGAGTTCGTAGGCGAGAAATCCCGCCACGCCCCAGGGGAAAGGCGATGCGGCGGACGCCACGCTTTCTCGGAGCCAGTCCTGCGCGACGCCAAGATCGTTGGTCACTTCGCGCGGCGCGGCGAGAAGATAGCTCCACCGCGCGGCGGGATGGGCCCCGCAGCCGTGCAGCAGCATGCACATGGGTTCATCGCGAAATGGTGCGAACGCGGCGAGGGGGTCGACGTAAGGGATACGGACAGCGGTATCCGTCATCTTGCTTGCGTGTTTCAGAACACCACGACGGAGCGGATCGACTTGCCCTCGTGCATGAGATCGAAGCCCTTGTTGATCTCCTCCAGCGTCAGCACGTGCGTGATCATCGGGTCGATCTCGATCTTGCCGTTCATGTACCAGTCGACGATCTGCGGCACGTCCGTGCGCCCGCGCGCGCCGCCGAAGGCGGTGCCCTTCCAGACGCGGCCCGTGACGAGCTGGAAGGGGCGCGTGGCGATTTCCTTGCCGGATTCCGCCACGCCGATGATGATGCTCTCGCCCCAGCCGCGATGGCAGCACTCGAGCGCCTGACGCATGACGGTGGTGTTGCCGGTGCAGTCGAAGCTGTAGTCCGCGCCGCCGTCGGTCAGCGCCACCAGATGCTGCACGACATCGCCGTCGATGGCCTTTGGGTTGACGAAGTGCGTCATGCCGAACTTGCGGCCCCATTCTTCCTTGTCGGGATTGATGTCGACGCCGATGATCTTGTCGGCGCCAACGAGACGCGCGCCCTGGATCACGTTGAGGCCGATGCCGCCGAGGCCGAAGACGACGACGTTCGCGCCGGGCTCCACCTTCGCGGTGTTGATCACCGCACCCACGCCCGTGGTGACGCCGCAGCCGATGTAGCAGGCCTTGTCGAACGGCGCGTCGCTGCGGATCTTCGCCACCGCGATTTCCGGCAGCACGGTGAAGTTCGAGAACGTCGAGCAGCCCATGTAGTGATAGACGGGCTTTCCCTTGAACGAGAACCGCGTCGTGCCGTCCGGCATCAGGCCCTTGCCCTGCGTGGCGCGGATCGAGGTGCAGAGGTTGGATTTGCGCGACAGGCAGGTTTTGCAGGCGCGGCACTCGGGCGTGTAGAGCGGAATGACGTGATCGCCCGGCGCCACGGACGTGACGCCGCGCCCGACCTCGCGCACGATCCCCGCGCCCTCGTGGCCTAGGATGGAGGGGAAGATGCCCTCGGAGTCGAACCCGTCGAGCGTGTAGGCGTCCGTGTGGCAGATGCCGGTGGCCATGATCTCGACAAGCACTTCCCCGTCGCGCGGGCCTTCGAGGTCAAGCTCGACGATCTCGAGCGGCGTCTTCGGGGCGAGGGCGATGGCGGCGCGGGTTTTCACGGCGGGTATGTCCTTCCTGGGTGGGGCGCGCATGCCCCGGGCAAGCAACCGGTCGGCAGAAAATAGGTTTTGGCGCGCAAGGCAAGTCGCGAGGGCCGTAAGGACAGCAAAGGGCGCACCAGCCGCATTCGGCGCCCCGCTATCTTGTGCACGACGATGTGGGCGCGGTCGCGCGCGGCCTTGTGTCTCATCATTCACGATGGCGAGGAAAGTCGCGCGCGAGACGCGAGCCTCGCGAACATCGCGATTGCGGCGTAGGCGGCCAGGGGTACGGCGAACGATATCGACAGGCTCACGTGGTCGGCCATGAGCCCGACCGCTAGGGGAAGTACGGCTCCCCCCGCGATTGCAACGCAAAGAAGTCCGGACGTGGCCGAGCGCGCAATGCCGGCGCGATCGAGGGTGATCGTGAAAATCGTCGGGAACATGATGGAGTTGAACAGGCCAACGGCGAGCGCAGCGCCAGCAGCGACGGGCCCGCTCGTGAACACGACGGTCGCGCACAGGAACGCTGCCGCCGTCGCCGCAAAGCCGAGCAGCCGGGGCGCGGAAATTCGCGTCAGCAGACCGCTGCCGATGAAGCGCCCGACAAGGGCTCCCATCCAGTAGATGTTGGCGAGGTAGAAGCCGGCCTTCTCAAGGGAAATGTTCAGAACCTCGCTCTGGTTCAGAAAGTTGATCATGATGGAGCCGATCGAGACTTCGGCGCCCACGTAGAGCCCGATCGCGATCGCGCCGCACACCGCCCAGCGCGATTTCAGGGCCGCGATCGGGGAACTCACAGCCTCGCGCGGCGCGTCGTTGCTTTCGATGTGCTTCCTGAAGGTCCAGACAAAAGCCATCGTCGCGATCAGGAAAGCCGCAATCAAACCGAATGCGTCCGATACGCCAGCGAGCGCAAGTTCGCGCTGCGCGGTGTCCACAATAGGCTCGCGCCCCGCCTTGAGAACCTCGTCGCCCAGCATCAAGGCGGAGCCGAAGTTCACGCCGATCACCACGCCGAGAGAATTGAAACCCTGCGCAAAGGTAAGGCGTGTGTGGCTGCTCTCCGGCGGTCCGAGCGCGGCCGCCAGCGGATTGGCGGCGACCTGCAGCATCGTGATTCCCATGCCGAGTGCAAAGAGCGCAAGAAGGATGAGCGCGTAGCTCTGTTGCCCGGCGAGCACCTGCACGAGCAGGCAACCACAGACCATGGTGGCGAGCGCGACGAGAATAGAGCGCAGCGCGCCCACCCGGTTGAGGAGGGAAGCCGAAGGAAGCGACATGAGGCCATATGCTGCAAACGACACCAGCTGGGTCATGAGCGCTTCGGTGTACGTGAGGTTGAAGCTCGCCTTCAGCGTCGCGATCAACGGGTCATTGTTGGATGTGATGAACCCCCAGGCGAAGAACAGCGTCGTTACTGAAACGAATGCAGCGGATGTGCTGGTCGACTTCATCAGCGCGGCGCCTATTCGAGCGGAGCAGCCTCTTGCCAGGTGACGGTCGCCACCGCGCCCGCGGGCAGGTGCATGTCAAAGGCTCGTGCGCCTGTCTGTATCGCGAAATCCTGCGGTGTGTCGCGTCCGTTGAGGATGATCAACGCGATCGAGCCGTCGTCTTCATTGCGGAATGCGACGCTTTCGACCCCTCCGGGGGTACTGTCCGAGCCAATCCGGCGGGCGTTGACGTGCACAAATCGGCTGGCGTGAGCCAGCACATAGTATTCCACGTTGCGCGTCACATGGCCGGTACGCCGGTTGATCGTGACGACCCCGCGGCAATTGCCGCAGCCGCCGAGGTGCGGACCGCTCTCTTCGTCGAGCGCGAGGTTCCAGAGCACCACCCCGCGGGCCCAGTTGCGCGTCGCGTTGATGATCAGCGTGCGCGTCATCCAAGCAAGGGAGCTGCTCCATTGCGCGTCCCAGTCGCCGCCAGAGCATTCGGTCATCCATGTCGACTTGTCGGGAAATGCGGCGTGCACCTGCGACTGGACGGATACATCGCCGCCATAGCAGTGCCAGGCGATGCCATCGACATAGCGCGCGGCGACAGGATCGGCCAGCATCGCCATGGGCGAATCCGGTTCGCTCCAGTTGTGGTCCCACTCCAGAATTTTGACGTCCAGTCCGTCGCGCTCAAGGAGGGGGCCGAGGTGTCGCCCCACGAAAGCGGCGCGTTCGGCCGGGGTCATGCGCATGCCCGGGTAGTTGCCGGGTTCGAAGTGCGGCTCGTTCTGTATCGTCAGCGCGTCGATGCGCACACCCTTGGAGCCCATACCGACGACATAGTCGCGAAGGTATTCCGCGAAGGCGTCATAGTGCGCCGGCAGAAGCGATCCCGTGATGAGGTTCTGACTGGACTTCATCCAGGCAGGCGCGCTCCAGGGTGAGGCGATGACAGTGAGTTCGGGGTTGGTGCGACGCGCGGCGAGCACCGTCGGGAGGATATCGCGGCGCACCGCCCTGAGGTCGAACCGGGTCGCGTCGCCGGCCGCGCTGTAGCTGTAGTGCGTGCGCGAGAAATCGGAGGCGCCGATGGTCAGGCGCGTGACGGAAAGGCCGATGCCGTCGGTGCGGCTGAAGAGATCGCGCAGCAGCGCCGCGCGTTGTCGGCTCGACATGCGTCGCTGGATGAGCCAGGCGGTGCTGTCTGTGATCGAGGCGCCAAATCCGGACATGGACTGATAGGTCGCGCGCGGATCGACCTGCAGTGTCGCCGTGGCGCCGGGAGCCGCTGCCCGCCAGCGACCGACCGCCGACGGCGCGAGCTTCTGGGCGCCATCGGCGGTGGTGATCCATGCCGCGGGCTGTCCGGCCGGCTGCGCGTCCGCTCCGGCGCACGCGCCGGACAACGCCCAGCCGAAGGCGGCAAGCACGGCAAGCAGTCTCATGCCGTTCACGATGGCGCCTTGGCGTCGCAGAACTTTTCGACGTAGGCTTCGTGTGTGGGCATGCGCTCGACGCACTTCTCGATGACGTTTTCGATGTTGCCCATGAATTGCACGATCTGCGGGCCGCTCTTCAACTCGACAAGCGGGTCGAAGCTGCGCGGGACCACGCCTTGCCCCAGGAAAACCTGAATCCAGCTCTCCTCGCTGAACAGCTCGTCATCCTCGCGGAATATGCGGCCATTGGCGGCGAACAGATCCATTTTTCGCTGCAAGGTGTCCGGGATGTCCATCGTGCGGCAATAGCGCCAGAAGGGCGAATCATCACGCTCGGTCGCCTTGTAGTGCAGGATGATGAAATCGCGGATGCGCTCGTACTCGAAGTCTGACTGGCGGTTGAATTCGGCGACGTTCGCGGGATCGATATCGCCGTCCGGAAACAGTCTTACGAGGCGCACCACCGTCGACTGGATCATGAACAGGCTCGTCGATTCCAGCGGCTCCAGAAACCCGCTCGCAAGGCCGACAGCCACGCAGTTCTTGTTCCAGAGCTTCTTGCGTTTGCCGGTCGTGAACTTGATCCGGTTCGGCTCGGCGAGCTGCGCGCCGTCAAGATTGGCCAGCAGGAGCTTTTCCGCTTCCGCTTCTTCCATGAACGCGCTGGAGTAGACGTGTCCGTTGCCAGTGCGATGCTGCAGGGGGATGCGCCATTGCCAGCCGGCCGATCGCGCGGTGGACCGCGTGTACGGCGTAAAGTCCTGCGAGCGTTCGCAGGGGACCGCGAGCGCCCGGTCGCACGGCAACCAGTGCGACCAGTCCTCGTAGCCGGTTTTCAGCGCCTGTTCGATGAGCAGGCCGCGGAAACCGGAGCAATCGATGAAGAAGTCCGCCGGAACAACCTTTCCGCCTTCCATCGTGACCGACTCGATGAAGCCATCGTTCGGGCGCAGGGTCACGTCGACGATCTTGCCCTCGATCCGCGTAACGCCGCGGCCCTCGCTGTAACGTCGCAGGAATTTGGCGTAGAGGCCGGCGTCGAAATGGAAGGCGTGCGCGATGTGCGAGAGGGGCGAGTCCGGCATGCCCGGCTGGGCGGGAAGGAACCTGTTCTTCAGCGCCGCCGCCGTGTTGATCGAATAGTTGGCGAAATCGGAAGCTTCGCCGAGCTGGCGCAGTTTAAGCCAGTAGTGGTGGCAGCGCAGCCACTCCCAATCCTGCCCGATGACGCCGAAGCCGTGGATGTAGCTCGATCCCTGGCGGAGCCAGTCGTTGAACTGGATGCCCAGTTTGAACGTGCCCTGCGTGGTGCGCATGAACTCCGCTTCGTCGAGCTTCAGGAGTTCATTGTATTTCTTGATCGCCGGGATCGTCGCCTCGCCGACGCCGATGGTGGCGATCTCCTCGGACTCGATCAGCTGAATCCGGTACAGACCCTGGAACAGGTGCGCGAAGAGCGCAGCGGTCATCCAGCCGGCGGAGCCGCCGCCGACGATGAGGATGGTCTTGAGTTGCTTTTGCACCAGTCACCGCCTCGTTGGTGGGCGCCCCTTGCGTGCGCCGGTTGCTATTGCGGACAGGGCGCGGCCGTGGGGATTTCCGGCAGCGCGCCCAGGCGTTGCGAACGCGCATACCTGAGCCCGAAACCCGCCGGAAACCGCGCGGCGCGCCCGGTTGGATCGCACGGCGTGCGCGGCCATGCAAATGGCAGGCGCCCCGAAAAGTCGTGCTGGACGCGCCCGTCGGCCCCGCGGAACAGGACATCGGCGATCACGCCCGCCTCGGTTCCCGGAAGCCACGCCGCCACGAACGCGCCGGAACGGTTGATCAGGTCGTTGGCGTAAACAGTCCGCCCCGAATAAAGCACCGTCACGACCGGAACGCCCCGGCCGGATACGGCCTCGAGCGCTGCGAGATCTTCAGGGTAACGCGCGCTGTGCGACATGGTCTCGGGAAACGTCACGTCGCCCTTCATTTCGGCGTACGGACGCTCGGCCAGCACGGCGATGACGGCGTCGAACTGGCGCGCATCGACGCCGGCGCCGGTTTCGCTGTAGCTCACATGGTCCGCCCCGACGACGCGCCGGATGCCCGCAAGGAGGGTCTCGCCCGTCGCGTAGTCCTCGTTCACGTTCTCCGTGCCTTGCCACGTGCGCGACCAGCCGCCCGATTGCAGTGAAAAACTGTCCGCCCCCTTGCCGACGACGAGCACCCGGCTCGTGGGCGCCAACGGAAGGGCGTGGTTGGCGTTCTTGAGCAGCACCAGCGATTTCCGCACGGCCTCACGCGCCAGCGGCGCATCCGTGATGGAGGCGGCCTCCATGGCGGCGGCGGCCGAACCAGGATTGGCGTCGAAGAGCCCCGAGCGCAGCTTCACGCGCAGGATGCGCGCGACCGCGTCATCGATGCGGCTCATGGTGATGTCGCCGCGGCGCACATCCGCGACCGTCTCGCTGATGAAGGCGCGCCAGTCATCGGGAACCATCACCATGTCGACGCCCGCGTTGATCACTTCGGGGCAGTGTGTCCGCGTGCAACCCGGCACCTGTTCGATGGCGTTCCAGTCGGACACCACAAGCCCGTCAAAGCCCAGGCGTCCCTTCAGGACGTCGGTGATCAGGTAGCGGTTTGCATGCATCCGCACGCCGCGCTCGCCGACGCCGCGCTCGTTCCAGCTGCTGTAGGAAATCATGACGGTCTGCACGTCCGCGTCGAGTGCGCCGTAGTACCCTTGCGCGTGGGTGCGGATCAGATCCGCCAGTCCGGTGCGCGTGTCGCCCTGGTCAACGCCGCGCCAGGTGCCGCCGTCGCCGAGAAAATGCTTGGCGGTCGCCAGCACGTCTCCGCCGCCGTTCAGGTCGCCCTGCAGGCCGCGGACATAACTTCCGGCGTATGCCCGCACGAGCGCCGGGTCGGAGGAAAAGCTCTCGTACGTCCTGCCCCAGCGCTGGTCCTGGACGACCGCGAGCGTCGGTGCGAACGCCCATGTAATCCCGGTGGCGCGCACAGCCCGGGCCGTTGCCCGGCCGATGCGGTGGATCAGTTCGGAGTCGCGCGCCGCGCCGAGCCCGATGTTGTGCGGATACAATGTCGCCCCATAGACGTTGTTGTGCCCATGGACGGCGTCAGTCCCCCAGATGATCGGCACGGGCGTCGCCATGCCCGTCGACATCGACGCCGCGTAGAAGGCGCTGCTCAGCGCCGCCCACTCCGCGGGAACGGCGTGCTTGTGCATCGCCGGCCAGGCGCCGCCGCCATTGAGGATGGAGCCGATGTAGAATTCGCGCGCCTGCGCGGGCGTGATCGAGCGAATCTCGGCCTGGGTCATCTGGCCGATTTTCTGTTCGAGCGTCATGCGCGAGACGATCGCGGCGATCCGCGCCTCGATGTACGGGTCGGCGGCACGCGTGCGCGCGCGCGCCGGCCACGCGTCGGCGGAGCGGACGGCTGCGGCGATGGAGGACTGGGCTTCAGCGGGCGCCGGCGCGACAGCCGGGGCTGTCGACAGCGTGATCGCCGCGCATGCGGCAAGCAAGCCGCGCCGCATGGCGATCAGGTTCGGCGCTTTCGTCAGGTTCTTCAAGTTCGCGCTCCCACGCTTGATCTTCTGGTCATCGTCGTCCGCGCAAAGAAGCTCCGCCAGCCCCGCCATGCGATGGCGAAGACTGACGGAGCAGGGGAGATCTCGGCGCGGGATGCGGAGCGCTTCTCCGCATCCCGGCCGGGAGGAAGGCGTCAGAAGCGGTAGTTGACGCCGAGGAGGATCTGCCTGCCGTATTCTTCGTACGTTTCCTGCAGCGTGCCGCCGTTGGCGGTGTGCGTACCGCCGGTGTCGAGGCCGAGGCGGGTCCGGTAGGGCGAGTCCGTCAGGTTGTTGACCTGCAGGAGCACGCCCAAGCCCTCAAGCGGCCCTTGCTCGAAGGTGTAGCCGATCTGCGCGTCCACTTGTTCGTCGTCGAGGATTTCTGTGAAGCCGCGGGTTGCGAACAACTGGACCACTTCGCCCTTGAACGCCGAACGGAACCTGTAGCTGGCCCGCGCCTGGAAGCCGCCTCGCTCGAAGTAGCCGGTGATGTTGTAGACTTCGCCGGAAAGGCCCGGAATGCGCACGTCGTTTGAGCCCGCCGTCGGATTGAGATCCGAGTCCGACTGCGAATAGCTGCCAATGACGCCGAGGCCTTCGAGCGAGGTGCTCAAGACGCCGAAGTCGAAGGCGCCGCTCACTTCGAAGCCCTGGATGACGCCGCCGTTCCCGTTTGCGGGAAGCGTCATCGTACCTTGCGGGCTGATCGTGACGCCAGGCGGAATGACCGCCCCGGTCGGGATCGGCACGCCGGTGAAGTCGAACGGCAGGGACTGGTTGTAGATGTAGCTGTCGAGCTCCTTGCGGAACAAGGCGACGCTGAAATAGCTCGTCTTGTCGATGTACCATTCATAGGACAAGTCGAACGCGGTCGCGCGCCAGGGCTCAAGTTCCGGGTTGCCGCCCGAGCCCGTCCAAGGATGGAGGGTCGTCCCGGGCGCAACCGGCCCGCTCGGGAGTCCAAATCCGGGTGTGATGTTGGCCCGCAGTTCGTCCATGCGCGGTCGCGCCATGGTGTAGGCAGCCGCAAAGCGGACGCGGTGGCCGCCGCCCAGATCGTAGCCGATATTGAAGCTCGGCAGAATATCCGTGTAGTCAGCGCCGCGCGTGACAGAGATCGGCACGATCGGGGAACCCTGGATGATCGAACCGGTCGACTCCTGTTCCTGCTGGACAATCTGGAGACCGACATTGCCGCGCCACGGACCCGCGTCGAACGAGGTCTTCACGTAGCCGGTGATCACGTCTTCGCTGATCTCCCACGCCTTGTCGAAGAAGTTGGCGTCGCGGATCGGGCTGACGCGGTAGTACGCGCCCAGCGCCGCCGGTAGGTTCACGCTCAGGACAGATCCGAGACCGGCGAAACTGAGGGATGTCGGCGAGACGAGATAGCGGGGATCGACGAGAACCTGCTGGCGATTGGCGCCGTTCAGGAAAAGGTCGTTGTCGCTCACGAACTTCGACTTTTCCCGCGTGGTCCAGTTGAAGCCGACATCGATGCGATTGAAAATGCCATCGAGATCAAACTGCAGGGCGATATCGGCGGCGGTGATGCTTTCCTCCACGTGCGGGAAGCGAATGGCGCCATCGTGGCCCCAGCCGCCCCACGGCGCGCGGTCGCCGAGAGACACTTGCGACGCGTCTGCGTAGTTCAGACCGTTCGTGTAGGTAGGGTATCCTTCGGTCGGGAGGTTGAAGGTGAAGGTGTCGAAGGTGCGACCGACGTTCTGCGTGGAGCCGGTGACGCCGCCGACGCCGAGGCCATAGCCGGCGTAGGTTTCCAGCACTTGCTCGTCGCGTTCGTTCTTCGAGTAGGAGAGGTCCGCGATGAGCCGGGCGCGATCATTGAACGCGTACTCGGTGTTCAGGCCCGCCGAGAAGATCTCATCGTCGCGCTTGTTGTAGTCATTGCGGAGCTGCGGAACGATGTTGGAGACCGTGCCAGCATACCCGAAGGGGGTGCCGCCAACCTGAGTCGTTTGCACGCCGGTGAACTGCGCGCCGTCGGCCCAGCCGTTCGAGAACCATTGCGCGCCGCGCATCGTCTCGCGCTGGCTGAACGTTGAGTAGTAGAGGTCAAGCGTGGTGTGCAGCTTGTCGCTCGGCTCCCACTCGACGATGCCGATCACCGCGTCACGCACGTTTTCGCGCGAGTAGGCGAAGACTTCCTGGCCGTTGAGCAGAAGCGCGCTGTCGGCCGAGTTCGGCGTCACCGCGAAACCGAAGGCCTCGTAGCCATACGCCTTGAAGTGCCGGTTCTGCGAAGGCGAGTCGAGGTGCGCATAGCCGATCGCGACGCCGATCGTATCATTGGCGAACTGGTTGATGTAGCTGAGGCTGAAGCGCCCGCCGAAGGTGCTCACGTCGTCGTTGAGCTGGTCGCTGTCGGTGCCTTCGGCGCGGACGTTGACCGCGACGGCGCGCTCGCCGAATTCAAGCGGACGCACGGTCCGCAGGTCCGCTGTGCCGGACAGGCCGAAACCGGAAATCGACGCGTCCGGCGTCTTGTAGACGACGACGCTGGACAGGAGTTCAGACGGATACTGGTCGAATTCCACGGCGCGGTTGTCGCCGGAGCTGGCTTGCTGGCGGCCGTTGAGCAGCGTGGTCGTGAAATCGGGCGCGAGGCCGCGGATGGAGATCACCTGCGCGCGGCCGTTGACCCGCTGGCCCGCCAGACCCGGCAGGCGCGCAAGGGATTCCGCGATGGAGACGTCGGGAAGCTTGCCGATGTCCTCGGCGGAAACCACTTCGACGATGCTGGTCTCTTCCCGCTTGGCGGAGATCGACGACTGGATGCCGGCGCGGATGCCGGTGACGATGACCTCGTCGGTCAGGGCCGGCTGGTCTTCCGGCGCCGATTGCGCCATCGCCATGCCCGGAAACGACGCCATCAACGCGGTCACCGAAGCGGCGCCCGCCCAGCGCAGCCAGTTCTTGGACACACCACGGCCTTTGTGAAATTCGCCCATCAATTCCTCCCCGGGCTCGCCGCGCCGGTCGGCGCGCAAGCGTTCCGCCCCGCAGACTCTTGAACTGGTCATTGGAAGCGCTTCCAATGACGTATTTTAGACGTCGATCATTGTCAACGCTGTCAATCACCCAATCCGCCCGAAATCTCGCCTATCCCCGCCTCTGTCAGGGAGAGAGAACTGATCGCCGTTCTCTCGGCTTCCCCGTAGAGGCGCGTTCCACAATGCGAAACGGTATCGTCTCATGGACGGCGCTGGCGGGGGAGGGGTGGGGGATAGCGGCTACAAGCATGATCACGGCGCGTTCGCCGAGGAGGCGGATCGGCTGGTGGACGGTCGTCAGCGGCGGCCAGACGATCTCGGAGACGGGGGTGTCGTCGAATCCCGTGACCGAAAGGTCGCCCGGTATCGCCAGCCCCTTGCGGTGGACGCTCAGTATGGCCCCGGCGGCCATGTCGTCGTTGGCGCAGATCAGCGCCGTGAGCTCCGCATAGGCGCCCAGCACGGTCTCGCACAGCGCCGCGCCCGAGCTGAAGGTGAAGTCCCCGCGCTCCACCCGGATCTGCGATTGCGGCACGCCCGCCTCGGCCATCGCCCGCCGGACCCCCTCCAGCCGCAACCCGGCGGAATAGTGGCCTTTCGGGCCGTCGATGTAGCCGAATTTCCGGTGGCCGAGTCCGATCAGCATCCGGCCCATGGCGTGCCCGGCGGCCTCGTCATCGATGCCGATCGAGGCGGCGAGACCGCGCACGGCGGGCCCGCCGGAAATGCACACGACGGGGCGCTCGAGCCGCCGGATCGCCTCTACAAGCGCGACGTCGTCCGACAACGGCGGCGTCAGCACGAGCCCCTCCAGGCGCGCGGTTTCCACCAGCGAGATCAGCCGCTGCGCGTGCGCGGGATCGGCCGGATCAAGGACATGGGTGCTGAGTGTGAACCCCCGCTCGGAGCAGGCGCGCAGGGCGCCGAGTTCTAGACCGGAATTGTAGTAGGAGTTGGGCTCGGCGTCGAACGCCGACACATGCACGAGCATCAGCTGACGGCTGCCCCCGCCGGCGAGCGAGCGCGCTTGCGCATTAACCTTGTAGTCAAGCGCCGCCACCGCCCCCAGGACGCGTGCACGCGCCTCCGCGCTGACATGCGGTCCCCCGTTCAGCACCCGCGACACCGTGGTCCGCGCGACGCCCGAGTGCGCAGCCACGTCGTCGATCGTCGGCTTCTTGTGCGGCAACGCCGAACTCCTTGAGGAGGTACGCGGCTGAGACCTGTAGCAATGCCGCGCCGCCGCCAGCAAGCCATTCGCCCGGGAAACGCCAGGTATTGCCGTGGCGCCCAGGATCGACCATTGGCCACGGCGGGCAGGGACTCAACAAGACCCCGGCCGGGGCGAGGCGGCGGCCTGACCGCGGCGCGTTGGCCCGGCGGCGGCGACGCGGGAGGCACGCATGAACCGGCTTGCAGCAACATTCGCGATCGCGGCGTGCTTGCTCGCGTCGCCCGGCGTGGCTGCGGCGCAAGGGGCTGAACGTCCGCTATTGCACTCCCTGTTGCAGGATCACGCGGTGGTGCAGCGCGGTCAGCCGCTTCACGTGTGGGGGTGGGCCGGGCCGCACGAACGGGTGACGGCGCGGCTCGACGACGGCCCCCCGCGCGAGACGCGCGCCGATCGCGGCGGCGCGTGGCGCTTGAACCTCGGGACGCTTGAAACCGGCAGGCCGCACACCATCACTGCGACCGCGGGCGAGCGTACGCAGGTCGTCACCGATGTGTTGGCTGGCGATGTCTTCCTGTGTTCGGGACAGTCTAACATGGAGTTTCCGACGCGGCTGGCCACAAACAGCACGGCGCTGCTGCGCGAGGCGCCCAATCCGCAGATCCGCTTGTTCCAGGTGTCTCGCCGGCTCTCGGCGACGCCGCAGCATGCATACGATGCGGCGAACCGCTGGATGGTGGACGAACCGGCCGCCGCCGGCGACTTCTCGGCTGTGTGCTATCTGTTTGGTCGCGCCGTGCAGCGAACGCAGCATGTGCCGGTTGGACTCATTCATGCGTCGTGGGGCGGCACGCCGATCGAGGCATGGATGAGCGGAACGGCGTTGCGCGGCGCCGGACGCGGCGATGAAGTTGAACTCGCCGCCGCTCACGCGCGTGATCCTCAGGCCGCCGACCGGCGTTTCGCGCAAGGCATGCAGCAGTGGCGGCATGACCGTGACCCCGGCGTCGCCGGACAATGGAACGCACCGGATCTGGACGACAGGGATTGGGCGACGGTATCGCCCGAAGGATTTTGGGAGGACGCCGGAGAGCAGCAACTTGCTCACCTGGACGGGATCGTCTGGTTTCGGACCGACTTCACGCTTTCCGCGGCTCAGGCCTCCCTTGGCGGGCGGCTCGAACTCGGTCCGGCTGACGATGCCGACGTGACCTACGTCAATGGTCAGCGCGTCGGCGGCGAAGACGTGTGGGACGCGCCGCGCGCATACGCGATTGCGCCCGGCGTGTTGCGGGAAGGCCGAAATGTTCTGGCCTCATCTGTTCTCGATACCGGCGGCGGCGGCGGGTTCTGGGGCGAGGCCGGCCAGAAGCAGTTGCATCTCTCCGATGGAAGCAGGGTTTCTCTCGCCGCGCCGTGGCGTTATCGCATCGCTGCGCCGCTGAGCGGGATCGGCCTGCCGCCCCGTCGTCCGTGGGGCGGATCGGGCGCATTCTCGGCGCTGTTCAACGGCATGATCGCGCCCGCGCGGGGCTACGGCATGCGCGCCGTGCTCTGGTATCAGGGCGAAACCAACGCAGGCGAACCGCAAGCCTATGAACGTCTTTTGCCGGCGATGTTCGCGGACTGGCGCGCCTTGCAGGACAACCGTGAACTTGAATTCTATGTCGTCCAGCTCGCCGCCTTCGGCGCGCCGGTCGTCGGGGCGCCCATGCGGGACGGATGGGGTCGCATCCGGGACGTACAGCGCCGCATCGTTGCGGCGGACCCGCATGCGGCGCTGGCTGTTTCAATTGATCTCGGTGATCGTCACGATATTCACCCAACACAGAAACTCGTGCTGGCGGAGCGCCTCGCGCGGCTCGCGCGCCGACGGCTCTACGCGGAGAATATCGAGGATAGCGGTCCGGTCCCGCTGGCGGCGAAGAAGGAGGGTGGGGCGGTGCGCGTATCATTCGGGCACGGACCGCTGGTCGTCTACAGCGACGCGCGGCCTGCGAGCGTCGAGCTTTGCACGTCTGATCGTGCGTGCCGGTTCGTCGATGCGCGGTTGCGGGGTGCGAGCCTTTTGATCGAAAACGTCGCCGACCGGGACGCGTTTGTCCGCTATTGCTGGGGGGACAGCCCGATCTGCAACCTCTTCAACGCGTCCGACCTGCCCGCCGTTCCCTTCGAACTCGCCATCGAATGACGGGCGAAGGCCGCGGCGGGCGCCGTGGGAAGTGGATGATCGCCGCTCGCTGGCTAGCGCCGCCGCGCAGTCAAGTCTTGGCGGTGTAGCGGCCGAAGAATACGATCCAGAGATAGCCGAGGATCGGCACGATCAACGCGATGCTGAGGCCAGCGCTGTCCGCCACGGCGCCGGTGATGACCGGCAGGATCGCACCGCCGACGATCGCCATGCAGAGCAGGCCCGCCGCCTTCGGCGCATCCTCGCCGACGCCCTTGAGCGACTGAGAGAAGATCGTCGGGAACATGATCGAGTTCATGAGCCCGATGGCGAGGATCGCCACGGCCGAGGTCAGTCCCGTCGTCGAGGCGGACGCGATGGCGAGCGAAATGGCCCCAAGCGCACACGCCATCAGGACGTGGCCGGGGTTGACGCTGCGCAGCACCGCCGCGCCGATGAAGCGGCCGACCATCGCGCCGCCCCAGTAGAAGCTCACGAGTTCGCCCGCGCGCATCGCCGCCACGTCAAGGCGTGACGGCTGCATGAGATAGTTGACGAGCACCGAGCCGATCGAGACCTCGGCGCCGACGTAGGCGAAAATCGCGATGACGCCGAACAGTACGCGGGGCCGGCCCAGCAGGTTCAGGCCAAGGCCCTTGGGCGGCGCCTCCTCGTTGCGCGGCAGCAGATTGCGCTTGACCCAGAAAACCAGCACCAGCACCACGAGGAGCGCGGCGATGCCGAGGAAGGGCGTCTGCACGCTGGCCGCTTCCGCGATGCGCATGCTGGAAAGTTGCTCCGCGGTCATCGACGCCGCGTCCACCGGCTTTGCCGTTTCGCCGCCAAGAATGAGGCGCGCGCCGATGATCGGGCCGATGAAGGTGCCGAAGGAGTTGAACGCCTGCGCCAGGGTCAGGCGCGCGGAGCTGGAGCCCTCCTCGCCGGCGATCGAGATCACCGCGTTCGCGGCGACCTGAAGAATGGTGATGCCGCCCGACATGATGAACAGCGCGAGCAGGAAACCCTCATACACGCCCATGCGCGCGGCGGGGGCGAACAGGAGGCACCCGATCGTCATGACCACGAGGCCGACGACGATGCCGCGCATGTAGCCGATGCGGCCCACGATCGCGCCGGCGGGGAGCGAAAACACGAAATAGCCGATGAAGAACGCAAACTGCGTCAGCATCGCCTCGGTGTAGCTGAGGGTGAACAGCCCCTTCAGCTTCGGCACGAGGATGTCGATGAGGACGGTGGCGAAGCCCCAGAGGAAGAATAGGCCAAGCGAAAGGACGAAAAGGGTCCTGTCGGGCTTCGTCGCCGCGGGAGCGGGCGCGGTGGCGCTTTGCAGGCTGGCCATGGTCTGTTCCCTCATCCTGGCGCAAGCTGCTCGTGGGATTGGCAGCGTTGTCATTTTTCTGTCGACTTGGCCCTACACCAAGAATATGAAGCAATGCAAGCTCGCTGGCCGGGTCGGGTCGAGTGGAATCGACCCGCCAACTCGCCTCAGGGCGCATGCGGCGACGCCGCGCGGGGTCGGAGACACGCCTATGAGAACTGAGCGGCGATCTGATGGAATTGGCGCCTTCCCGGGGCGAGGCGCGCTGCTGGTCGACGTGGCTCCCGTGGTGCGGCGGTGCGCATGAGGGGCGGCGGCGTGGATTCTCGCGACGTGCTCGTTGGCGACATCGGCGGCACCAATTGCCGCCTGGCGCTGTGCAGGAAAGAGGACGGGGAAGTCCGGTTCGTGCGCCGCGCCTCTTTCCTGACGGCCGATCACGCTTCGCCGGAGGAGGCGATCTCGCACTTTCTCGGCAGCGCGGCGAACGCGCCGGCGTGCGCGGCGCTGGCGGTCGCGGGGCCCGTGCGCGGCGACGAGATTGCGCTGACGAATTCGCACTGGCGTTTCAGTCTCGCGGCGTTGCAGCGGGCGTTTTCGTTCTCGACGCTTGTGGCGTTGAACGATCTTGAGGCGCAGGCGGAAGGCTTCAATCATCTGGGGAGCGCCGAGATCGCTTCGCTCGGGGGAGGCGATATCCTCGAGTGCGCGTCAGTGGGCGTCGTCGGCGTCGGGACCGGGCTGGGGATAGCGCGCATCGATCGCGCCGCGCGCGGCCGGCCGGCACGCGTGACGGCGACCGAGGGCGGCCACGCGGGCTTTGCGCCTCACGACGAGGTGGAACTGCGTGTCATGGAGTTCCTGCGCGCCCGGACGGGCCGCGTGATCGACGAACATCTTGTGTCGGGGCCGGGGCTCGTAAGACTGCACGGCGCGCTCGCGGCGTTGCGGGGCGAAGCCGCCGAACCGATCGACGGTATTGAAATCACGCGGCGCGGCATTGCGGGCAAGGATCCTGCGTGCCTGGTGACCGTCCGGCGGTTTGCGCTCATGCTGGCGAGCGTCTGCGCCGACACTGCGCTTGTCCAGGGCGCGAACGGCATCGCCCTTGTGGGCGATATTGCGATCGCGCTGCTGCCGGTGCTGCAAGATGCATCGTTCCGCGCGCGATTTGAGGACCATGGTCCCGGCGAGGGGTATCTCAAGGCGACCCCCGTCGCGGTGGCGACGGTGCGGGACCTCGGCTTGCTGGGCGCCTTCCACGCCGCGCAACGCGTTTCGGACAAACGCCTCGCTTCGTGAGGGCTTCAGAGGCCGGATGGGCAGGCCGCGCCACGACCTGCGTGCTTCGCGCGCCCGGCGATCAATGCATTGGAGGAAGGATGTCTGTGAACATCGCAACCAAGCGCGCGCCTGTGGAACGGCTGGTGCTGTTCGGCGCGACAGGAGACCTGGCGCGCCGGATGCTCGCGCCATCCCTTTTCGGCTTGCATGCGGACGGATTGCTACCGGCGGGGCTGCGCATCGTGGCGACGGCCCGCACCGACATGGATGCGGCCGGATACAGGAATGTCGTGGGAGAGGCTCTCACGCAGTTCGTCGACAAGGCGCGTCTCAAGGCGCCGCAGGTGCGTTCGTTTCTCGATCGCCTTTCCTACGTGCGGGCCGATGCGAGCGACGCCGCGCAGATGGCGAAGGTGGCGCAAGAGGTCGATGGCGACGCCGCGGGCGTCGCGCTTTTTCTGTCGATGGCGCCATCGCTGTTCGGGCCGGCGATCGCCGGGCTCTCGTCGTGCGGGCTCGCCGCGCCGGGAACGCGTCTCGCGCTGGAAAAGCCCCTCGGGTACGATCTGGAGTCGAGCCGGCGGATCAACGACGCGGTCGCCACGGCGTTCCCGGAAGACCGGACGTTTCGCGTCGATCACTATCTCGGCAAGGAGACGGTCCAGAATCTCATGGCGCTCCGGTTCGGCAACGCGCTGTTTGAGCCGTTGTGGAATTCGCAGGTCATCGAGCACGTCCAGATCACGGTCGCCGAGACCGTGGGGCTGGAGGAGCGTGGCGGGTATTACGACGGCATGGGCGCGCTGCGCGACATGGTGCAAAACCACATGCTGCAGCTCGTGGCGCTCGTCGCCATGGAGCCGCCGGCGCATCTTGATCCGACCTGCGTGCGCGACGAGAAGGTCAAGGTGCTGCGTTGCCTCCGGCCGATCGACCGCACCAGCGTGCGCAATCATACCGTGATCGGGCAGTATCAGGCCGGCTCCGCAAACGGTGTCCCGACGGCAGGTTACAGCGATGAACTCGGGCGCGCCTCCGCGACTGAGACGTTTGTCGCCATCAAGGCGCACGTGGACAACTGGCGGTGGAAGAATGTCCCGTTCTACCTGCGCACCGGCAAGCGCATGGCGAGCCGGCGTTCGGAAATCATCATCCAGTTCAAGGCCGTTCCGCACTCCATCTTCAGCATGCATGGCGCCACGCCGCAGTCCAACAAGCTCGTCATCCAGCTGCAGCCGGATGAGAACGTCAGCCTCCTGATGATGGCCAAACAGCCGGGGCTGGACCGCGACGGCATACATCTGCGCGAGGTCCCGCTCCAGATCGGCATTGCAAACGCGTTCGCCGAGGTGCGTCGGCGGATCGCCTACGAGCGCCTGCTCCTCGATCTGATCGACGGCGATCCGACGCTGTTCGTGCGCCGCGACGAGGTCGAGGCGCAGTGGACGTGGATCGACGCCATCCGCGATGGCTGGGAAGCGAACGCCATGACGCCGCGCGCCTACGACGCCGGAAGCTGGGGCCCCTCCGCCGCGATCGGCCTGCCCGAAAGGGATGGCGCCAGCTGGCACGAATAGGCGCGCCCTCTAACGACTGGCGCGCCCTGGCAGCGCGATGTCGGCCATCACCGGATAGTGATCGGAGGGGAGGCGTCCGGCGTCGTGTTGCGTCAGCACGCCGTGGCGCACGACGCGCACGTCCTCGCTGACCAGGATGTGATCGATCGGAGCCGCGTCGGCGCGCAGTATGTCGAAGCCGTTGAACGTGCCTGCGGGGCCGAACGGCGGTGTGGCGCTCAGCGAAATCGCCGCCGTCAGCGCGCCCGGCCCCGGTCGCACCAGCGCCTGGAAGGAAGCCTCGGCCGCCGGTGCGTTGAAATCGCCCATGAATACCACGCTCTGACGCCGCTTGCGATGTGATCCGATCCAGTCGCGTATCATCCGTCCGCTCTGCAACCGCGCTTCGACACCGACGTGATCCCAGTGTGTGTTAAGCGCGAGAACCCCGCGACCTGTGGCCTTGTCGATCAGACTGCCCCACGTGACGAGGCGTGGAAAGGCCGCGTCCCAACCCCGCGAGGGCGCGGCCGGGGTTGGCGAAAGCCAGAATTCGCCGTGCTCCACGAGGCGAAACCGGTCCCTGCGGAAGGCCAGGCTTGAAAATTCGCCGCCCTCACGACCGTCGTCGCGTCCGACGCCAAGGAAGACGTAGTCGCCCAGATCCGATGCAAGTTGATCGCGCTGATGGAGGCGCACTTCCTGCATTCCGAGAATGTCCGGCGCATGGAAACGCACCAGCGCGCTCACCGCGCTCCGTCGGCGGGGCCAGGCGTCTTCGCCATCCGTGGGCGTGTCCAGGCGGATGTTGTAGGTCATCACGCGAATTTCCGCGGCGGGTTTCGCGCCCGCCGCGCCGGCGCAACACATCGACAACGCAAACGCGACAACCAAGATCGCCCGAAACATTCGATGTTCCCTTCGTGTCGCCGGTGCGAGCCGTTTGTCCCGCCGGCAATCCCTGGCTCGCGGATCGTTGAGCTACGACCTCACTGTTCGCATCTTCGAATCCCGGCGTCGAGGTTCGCGGACCGCCGCGCGTCGAGGAACTCCAGCGGGGCTTTTCGGGTATTCCCTTCGCCGGAGAGGGGCAAGGCAGGTCTGTGTCGGCTCGCAACGCCGGCGCCTTTTGCCGGCAAATCGGCAGCCTGCCGCACCGCGGCGAACGCCGCGTTCATGCGCATGACACAAAAAGACAGTTTGTGCGCCGCAGTGAGGTGTCGATTGAGAAACGTCCTGCGCCTGGGCACGCTTGTCGCGTTCGCGGTTGTCGTCGCATGTTCGGCCGATCAGGGCCGTACCAGAAGCGATGGCGACTGGCGCGCCGAAATGGGTCAGATTCGCATGGCCGTCAAAGGCGCCGAGGACGACCCGACCGCGGCGAAGCGCTGGTCGGGTTACCAGAAGTATCTGGAGCGAATAACGGGACTGCCAGTCCAGCTCTTCGAGGCGTCTGATTACAACGGGGTCGTTCAGGCCCTGGCGTCCGGCCAGGTCGATCTCGCCCAGCTCGGTGCGGGAAGTTACGCCAACGTCGACGCCCAGGTCGGCGAACTTGTAGCGCCGCTGATGGTGATCCGTCAGGCGGAAGGCAACACAGGCTACTATTCCGCACTCCTGGTGAACGCTTCGTCTCCCTATCATTCAATTGAGGACCTGCGTGGAAAGACGCTGGGGTATGTGGATTTCAATTCGACGTCTGGATTTCTCTATCCGCGTCATGTGATGCGCCAGCAGGGCATCGAACCGGACACGTATTTCGGGCGCACGATGATGACTGGCGGTCAGACCCAGACGGTGATGTCGCTCGTGAACGGGCAGTTCGATGCGGCCGTTGTGCAGGCGTCAGGCGGCGCGCCGGAAACCGGATTCACGACTGGCGCACACTTCACGATGGCGCGCCGCGGCCTCATCGACATCGACGACGTACGGATTGTATGGACCGCCGGTCCCATGCCCAACAGCCCGGTTGTCGTCAGGACCGATCGCAACCAGGCCTTCATCGACCTCGTGCGCGGCGCGCTGTCGGTGCTTCCCTACGACGAGCCAGCGATCTGGGACGACATCGGGCAGGCGTCAGGCGGCGATTTCGCAAGCGTCGACCGCGATTTCTACAAGGACATCATCCAGATGCGTTCCGATGACATCGCACAGCGCCGCGGTCAGCCCACGCACGAAGAAAAGTGAAGTGATTCAGACAATGAAACGGATGTTTCTCGCGATCGCGCTTGCAATGGCTGGCGTCGGATCCACGGCGGCCGCGGACGAGGGCTTGCTTCGTGTCGGCTATCTTGCCGCTGAAACAACGCCGTGCCGCGCGCCGGACGCGTCTTCGCCGGCGGGCTTGAGCGCATATGCGCGCCACGTCGGGGGTCGTCTCCACACGACCGTGCAGGGATGCGCTTTCGCCTCGGCGGATGCGGCGTCGACCGCGCTCGTCGGCGGGCAGGTGGATCTGGCGCCCCTGAGCGCTGACTCAAGCGTAAGGGACGCGAATGCGATTCGTCCGCTCCTGACGCCGCGCGCCGCAAGTTCCGTTGGGCGCGTGCTCACGGTGGTGGTGACCCGGACTGGCGGCGCGCCGTTCGAGGGACTTGCGACGCTCGCGGGCGTGCGTCTTGTTCTTGGCGGCTCGACGGAAGTGGCGCGCGGCGGACCGCTGCGTGCGCTCGCCGACAACGGCGCGCCTGCGAACGCTTTCCAGTCCGAGACCGTGGCCGCTTCGCCCGCTGAGGCCGCCAGCATTCTGAGAGCCGGCAAGGCGGACGTCATGGTCCTCCATGCGGCTGCCTGGCAACGTCTTTGCCGGGGTGATGGACCGCGCGAGGCGCCGTGTGCAGGAATGCAGGAGGTTTGGCGCGGCAGGCCGAGCGCCGATTCCGCGTTCGCGATCAGGCGCGACATGCCCGACGACCTGCGGTTTCGCCTGGTGGGCATCCATGTGGCGCTGCACCTGGAGGCGCCAGAAGCATTTCGCTGGATCGCGCCCGGCGCCAGCGAGCTTCAACCGGTCGAGGCGCTCGCGCGGGTGCGCGCGCCGGTTCGTCCGTGACGCCGCCTGAACCGATCTCCACCGCGGTCGCCGAGTTCGAGGCGCACCGCAGGGAGGCCATCCGCAGGCATCGTCTGCAGAGCATCATCGGCGTTGCGGTCGCAAGCGTCATCCTGTTTGCGTCCCTGGGGTACAGCGATGTCTTTTCTCCGGCGCTTGGCGGAGATCCGATGCAGCGCATCGCGACGTTCCTCGACAGGATGACGCCCGACATCGACCCCGGTACAGCGTTCGCCGGGCGCACGACACGCGGGTCGATCGCCGCCTGGTACTACGATTTTCCACTCTGGCTCGCGGCCGCCTGGGAGACTGTCCAGATGGCGGTCGTCGGCACCGCGTTCGGCGGCTTGCTCGCGGTCGGCGCGGCATTCTTCGCGGCGCAGAACGTCATGCGGGTCGGGCCTGTCCGGTTCCTTGTCAGGCGCGTGCTTGACGCGTTGCGCACCATTCCCGATCTCATCCTTGCCATTATCTTCTCCGCGGCGTTCGGGCTGGGCGCGGTCGCCGGCGTCGTCACAATCACCGTCGTTACGCTCGGCTCTCTGGCGAAGCTGTTCAGCGAGGCGATCGAAAGCGTCGACATGCGACCCGCGGAAGCGCTGAAGGCAAGCGGCGCCGGCTGGGTCGCGCAGATGCGGTATGGCGTCGTGCCCCAGGTGTCGCCGAATTTCGCCTCCTATCTCCTGCTGCGTCTCGAAATCAACATCAGCGTCGCCGCCGCGCTGGGTATCGTGGGCGCGGGCGGGATCGGCGTCGAGCTGCAGCGCGCCATCACCTACACGGAATTCGACACCTACTTCGCGCTTCTGCTGATGATCGTGGCGATGATCACGGTGATCGACATGACATCGGAAGCGCTGCGCCACCGCCTCATCGGCAAGGAGGCGATGGCGTGAACGCGACTGTTGCAAGCGCGCGTCTCATCGCACCCGAGGCGTTTGAGCCGCCGATCGGGCGGAGGCTGGTCCCTTATATCGCGACCGCCGCCTTCGTGGCGGTCCTCATCTGGTTCTGCATCGATCTTGAGATGACGCCGGCGGTGTTCGGGAAGGGGCTGGTCAGCCTGAAACGGTTCATCGGCGCGATGATTCCGCCGTACGACGGCGGGCAGCCCTGGCGAATTGCGCTGGCGCTCGTCGAGACATTCGCAATGGCGGTCTCGGGCACCGCGATAGCGGCGTTGTTCGCTGCGCCGTTGGGCGTACTCGCCGCCAAGGCGGTGGTGCGAAACCAGGCGATCCATTTCGCACTGCGGCGGGTGCTGGACCTCTTTCGCGGTATTCCTGCACTCGTGTGGGCGCTCATTCTTGTTTCGGCCGTCGGCCTTGGGCCGTTCGCGGGTGTTCTTGCGCTGGCGTTCGCCGACATCCCGCGGCTCGCGAAATTGCATGCGGAGGCCATCGAGAATCTCGATCAGCGACCGTTTGAAGCCTTGCGCGCTGCAGGCGCTGGCCGATTGGCTGCGATAAGATTCGCCGCGATACCGCAATTGGCGCCCATCTGGAGCAGCCAGATACTTTACTATCTCGAACAAAACTTCCGGAGCGCCGCCATACTCGGGATTGTCGGCGCCGGGGGCATCGGGTTTGCCCTGGAAGAGCGGATACGGATTTTCGCGTTCGACGAGGTGGCGTACATCGTGCTGCTGTACTGTGTCTGTGTCGGTGTTCTGGACTGGGTTTCCTCCCACATCCGCTCGGGTCTCACCTAGGGCGAAAGCGCGCGAACTGATCTGGCGATGCGTGCATCGGTGCGGACTGGCGAAGGCCAACCGCATCCGCGCCCCAGGCTGCGGCATGGCGCAGCGCCTCAGCCATTGAGGCGCCCGCGGTCAGAGCCTCAAGCAAGCCTGCGCCGAAGCAGTCGCCCGCGCCGGTCGTGTCGACGACGGTCGTCTCAGGCGCTCTGGCGAACAGCATGTGCTCGCCATTGCATGCGCGCGCACCCGATGCGCCTTCCGTGACAACGGCCCAGCGCAAGCGGTCTCCTGCCAAATCACGCGCCACGAGGAAGGGATCGTCGTTCCCGTCGAACGCAAGATCGTCGGCCGACCCGACAAGCACGTCCGCGGCAAGCCGCCCAGTCAAGGGCCAGTGCGCGACCGTCCAGCCGCGGCAACGCGTGATAACGTGCTCAATGCCGGGAATGTTGGCGCGTGCGAACACGCCGTCAGCATTCCAGTTCGCGGCCTGACTGCAGGCGATCTTCAGCGTCTCGACGGGAAGCGGATCATGTGCGGTGGAGGCCTCGCCGGAGAGATGGATCACGGAGCGCTCGCCATCGCCGTCGATCATGATGAGCGTGGTGCGCGCCGACGGCGGTGTCCGGACAATCCACTCCGTCGAAACGCCAGCGCGTCTGACGGCTTCGATCGCAGCACCGCCAGCCTTGTCGGTGGCGACGCAAGAGATCATGCCGACCTCATGGCCGGCGTGGGCCAAGGCCACCGCCGCCGTGGCGCCGCCGCCGCCCAGACGACCCGGAATGGTGCGTTCAAGGGAGTCCGACGCGCCGCTCGGGTCGCCGCCATGTGCGATTCCCGCATGCAGGCGCACGCCGGGCTTGAGGAGCCCATCGAGATAGATCGGCCTGTCCCAGGCCACGGCGCCGGCGACGACGAACTTGGTCATTGGGAGATGGTACCGCGTCCGCGTGACAATCGGGCGCCAACAATGCGTGAGCCTGTTGGACAATGGCCCGCCTAGCCTTCACGCGAGGGTCACGCGTGTCGCCTAGGCTGCCGCCGGTACAAGGGGAGGACGGTCGTCCATGCTTGAGCTCAGCGGTCTGCAAAAAACCTTCGGAGAGACCCGGGCGGTGGATGGTGTGAGCTTTCGGATACAGCGGGGCGAGATGGTCGGGATCATCGGCCGCTCGGGGTCGGGCAAATCGACGCTGATGCGCCTGATCAACCGGCTCTGCGAGCCAACCGCCGGGGAGGTTTTCTTCGAGGAGGCGAGCGTCACGCGCCTGAAGGGAAAGGCCCTGAGATCCTGGCGCAGGCGCTGCGCGATGGTGTTCCAGCAGTTCAACTTGGTCCCGCGCCTGGACGTGATCACAAACGTCCTCGTCGGCAGTCTCGCGGAGCGCGGCGTCCTGTCCGCGCTCGCTAAGCAGTTCCCGCCCGAGTTGCGCGCGCGTGCAATCCTCGAGCTCGACGCGCTCGGCATGGCGGGCGTCGCATTGCAGCGAGCTGGAACATTGTCTGGAGGGCAGCAGCAACGCGTGGCGATCGCGCGCGCGATGATGCAACGCCCGGACGTGCTGCTCGCGGACGAGCCGATTTCCTCGCTTGATCCGATCAATGCGGACCTGGTGATGAACAGCCTGAAGCGCCTGAATCAGGAGAGAGATCTCACTGTCGTGGTGAACCTGCATTCCCTCGACATGGCGCGCAGATACTGCTCTCGCGTCATAGGTATGGCCAACGGAAAGATCGTGTTCGACGGAACGCCGGCGCTTCTCGACGACAACTGCGTTGATCGCATCTACGCTTCTGGCGCCAGCGCGCGTCATTCCAATGCAGCTGCTCTGGAGCAGATCGCAGTATGACGGGAAAACTGGCCAGCCGGAGCCTGCCGGAAGGGTACCTCTACGTCGCGCGTGATGGAACACCGCGAGGCGCGAGCGCGGAACCATCGCCAGAGCCGCGGATCGATGCCGACGCCAGCGTCGTTGACTGTGTTCTCGGCCCATGGACCCGGGTCGGGGCGCGAACCGCGATGAACGAGGTCTGGTTCGGCGCCTACAGCTACATCGTGAACGACTCGAGCGCGACCTACGCAACAATCGGCAATTTCTGCTCGATCGCGCGCGACGCCCGGATCAATCCGGGCAATCATCCGACGTGGAAGGTCGCCCAGCACCACTTCTCGTATCGCGCCGTGTCCTACGGGCTCGGTGAAGAGGACGATCATGCCTTCTTCGAGTGGCGGCGCAGCCACCACGTCACGATCGGCAACGATGTCTGGATTGGCCACGGAGCGACTGTGCTCCCGGGTGTCTCCATCGGCTCCGGGGCGGTCGTCGGCGCGGGCGCGGTTGTTTCCAAGGACATCCCGCCATTCATGATCGTTGGCGGCGTTCCCGCGAAGCCAATCCGGGAGCGGTTCCCCAAGTCCGTCCAGGATGGCATCTTGGCGCTTGCCTGGTGGGACTGGGAGGGCGAGAGACTTCGCGAGGCGTTAGGGGATTTCCGTGAACTCGATGCCGCAGAATTTGTCGAGAAACACAGCTGACGCTGGCGTTCTTATACTGGTCGTCGGTCCTTCGGGTGTTGGCAAGGACAGCATGATCGAGGGCGCGCGGGAAGCTCTGGCTGGCGACCGGAATGTCGTTTTTGTGCGTCGTGACATCACCAGGGCTGTCGATGCCGGCGGCGAGCAGCATCGCGCCATCGACGATGAAGCATTCCGGAAATCCGAAGGTGAGGGCGCCTATGCACTGAGCTGGCGTGCGCACGGCCAGTCGTATGGCATCCCCCGCGCGATGGAGCTGGACCTCGCGCAAGGGCGTACCGTGGTCGTCAACGCGTCGCGGGCAGTCATTGATGGTGCGCGGGCGCGGTACCCACGCGTGATCGTCTGCAATATCGCCGCGCCTCCCGATGTCGTGCGACGACGCCTGACCGCGCGCGGCAGGGAGACATCGGCCGAGATCGAGGAACGCGTGGCCAGGGCCGGCGCATTTTCGGTGCAGGGCGAAGATGTCCGTACGATCGACAATGGCGGGATGCTGTCCGACTCTGTCTGCCGGCTGGTGGACGTGATCCGGTCTGCGCATTGATCCCTGCGACCGACGCATTGGCGTTCTGTGCTTTCCGGATCGTCTCATCGGCGATGACGTGCATCCGCTACGCCCTGAATGGTGCGTACAGGACATGATGGAACGGCGCGCCGCGCGCATCTTGCTTGAACAGCGTGAGACCGCGGAAAACATGGCGGCCTGAAACAGGCTCGAACATTGACTTCAGCGCCTCCAGCACGAGGCCTCTTGTTTCAGCATCGCGGACGCGCCCCGTCAGCGTCATGTGAAAGCGGAAAAACTCGAAGACGTACGGATATCCATACTCAAGCAGGTACCGGTCCTGTTCCGGCGTCAGGCCCGCCTTTCTCTTGCGGGCGACGTCGAAGTCACTGATCGGCGCGCGGTAAGGCTCGAAAGCGCGAACACACTCGGCTTCGAGCGCGTCCATTTCGGGACATGATCGGTCAATACGGAACGCGATGAAATCGCCGAGCGTCGCAGGCGCGATTGATGCGGTGAACGCTTCGCGGCTTCGCGAAAAAGCCGACACCGCCGCGGCGAGCGCGTGCTCCGAGGAGTCATCGGCGAGTTCGAAGGGCGCCTTAAGGGTTGCGTGAAACCCGTATCCGCTTGGATCGGCGGTGAGCGCCTCGATATCGAGTCCAGAGAGGCTTGGCGGCGTGACGCGGCTGACAGATCGCCCCGTGGAAGCGTCGCGTCCCAGCCACGCACTCGTCGCCGTGTGCAACGGATCGTCGGGCGCCGGTGCGTAGTAGACCGCGTAGCGGGGTTTCATCGGTCCAGCCTACGCCACGCGGCGGCCTTCGCGCCAGACCTCGCGAGGCGCCGGCCAGCCATCGGAGGCGCGGCGAATTCTCAGGAAGTCCGCACGCTGCCCGGCGGCGATGTCTCCGCGGTCGGTGAGGCCGCATGCAAGCGCGGGCGTTCGCGCCACTGTGGCGATGGCGTCCTGAATCGCCCAGTTGAAGGGTGCGGCGGCGAGCATGAACGCGGAGCGGAGCATGGAGAGCGGAATATAGTCGGAGGTAATGCCGTCCAGGAGGCCGGCCGCCGCGCACTCCCGGGCGGACAGGTTTCCCGAGTGCGAAGCCCCCCGCACGAAGTTGGGGCCGCCCATGAATATCATCATGCCGACCTCCCGCGCGCGCACGGCCGCCTCCATTGAAACCGGAAACTCAGCGATGATCGCTCCGTTTTCGTGCGCCTCATCGACGTGATCGACGGTTGCATCGTCGTGCGACGCCAGTGGAATGGCGTACTTGCGTGCGATCTCGATGACACTCGATCGGTTTCGCGGCGCCGCTGACTGGTCTCTCCACGCTGTCCGTTGCGCCAGCGATTCCTGAATCTCAGCGGAGTCCTTTCCGCCGGTGACGAGGCGCTCTCGAAAGCGATCGATGTTCGTGGTCTGGCGCTGCCCTGGCGTATGGTCCATGACCGACAACAGGCGCAGTCGCGGGTTGTTCAATTGGGGATCCAGGAGTTCAAGCAGTTCCGGATTCGTCACCTCGCAGCGCAGGTGCAGAAAGTGTTCCGCGCGCAGCAGTCCCTCGTCAGCCGCCGTATCGACGCCCGCGATCATCGGACCGAGGGCGTCCTTGCGATCAAGCCCTTCCTTGCGTCCGTGGAGGCTGAGGCTGTCGAATACTGTTGTGACGCCTGCGCCCGCGCATTGCGCGTCGTGGGCGATCGCCGCGCCGACGGGGTCCCAGAGCGCGCCCGGCCGCGGCTGGAAGTGCTTTTCAAGATTGTCGGTGTGAATGTCCACCAGTCCCGGGATGAGGTGATCGTGCCCCCAATCGGCAGACCGGTCGCTCGCAGAGTCGCGTCGTTCGATGCCCTGAATGACGCCGTCTCTCGCGATCATCTCGCCGGCCACGAGCCCGCTCGGCGTCACGATATTGTGGCTGAAGACGCGGATTTCCGGAGAGCGCTCTGACATGATCGTCAAACCTGTTCGCAGTTGGCCTGTTCGAAAAAGAAAAGCCGGCGGGGTTTCAGGCGGCGGCCTTGAAGTCGGAGACGGAGAAGTAACGGGTCGCTACAGAATCGCGCACGTCTTCGTCGTGGAAGATGCCGACCATTGCGACACCGCGTCCGAGCGCCCCTTTGATCAGGTCGACCACTATGGCGCGGTTTGCCGCATCGAGGGACGCGGTCGGCTCGTCGAGAAGGAGAACCGGATAGTCGCTGATGAAGCTGCGCGCGATGTTCACGCGCTGTTGTTCGCCGCCGGAAAACGTCGCCGGCGGCAACGCCCAGTGCCCCTCCGGCAGGCGAAGGGCGCGCAGCATCGCACTTGCGCGCTCATGGGCCTCTTCGCGGGACGCGCCGTTCGCAAGCAGCGGCTCCATGACGAGGTCTATGGTGGCGATGCGAGGTATGACGCGCAGGAACTGGCTGACGTAGCCGAAGGTGTGTTTGCGAACATTGGCGAGGACATGCGGCGGCGCATGGGTGATGTTCACGGGAACACCATCATGAAGAACATGCACGGAGCCGCCCGAGGGCAGATAGTTGCCGAACAGGGTGCGCATGAGCGTCGACTTGCCGACGCCGCTGTCGCCAGCCAGCACGACGCATTCTCCGGGGAAGACCTCCAGGTTGAGGCCGTCGAACACGGGGATGCGAATCCCGCCGCGGTTATGCAGCGTGAAAGTCTTCGAGAGTGAGTGGACGGCGATTGCCGGTTGACTGGTCATGGCGCGTTTCAAATCTGCAGAACGGAAGAAACAAGAAGCTGCGTGTAGGGATGCTGCGGATCGTCGAGCACCTGATCGGTCAGGCCTGTCTCGACGACGTGACCGCCCTTCATCACCATGAGACGCGCAGCCATCAGGCGTGCGACCGCCATGTCGTGGGTCACGATGATTGCGGAGAGATCGAGGTCGCGGACCAGTTCGCGTAGCAGATCCAGAAGTCTCGCCTGGACCGAGACATCCAGACCACCAGTAGGCTCGTCCATGAAGACAAGGCGCGGCGCGTGAATGAGATTGCGCGCTATCTGGATGCGTTGCTGCATGCCGCCGGAGAACGTCCGGGGCTTGTGGTCGATGCGCGAAATGTCGAGTTCGACCCGATCTAGCCAGTCGACCGTCGCTTGCCGCATCTGTCCGTAGTGGCGGTTTCCCAGGTTCATCAGCGGCTCGGCGACGTTTGCGCCGCCCGATACCCGCATGCGCAGTCCGTCCCGGGGGTTCTGGTGAACAAATCCCCAGTCCTCGCGCTGCACGCGGCGGCGGTCCGGTTCGGACAGTTCGTAAATCTCCGCTAGGCCATGCCTGCGTGTCTTGAACTGGACGCTGCCGGATGTCGGCGTGAGTTTTCCGGCGACACAGTTGAGCACCGTGGTCTTGCCGGAGCCGCTTTCGCCGACGATGCCGAGAATTTCACCCGGTCGCAGCTCGAACGAGACGTTTTCGCAGCCGATGATGGAGCCGTACTTCTTGGTCAGTCCGTCGACACGCAGAAGGGGGCTGTCGTCCGGCGCCAGCGCGATGGCGGCGCTCATTGTTCCGCTCCTTCGGCATGCGTGTGAGCGGCGTCCTCCAGGGAAAAGTCCGACATCGGGCCGTGAAAGCCTTCTGAGCGCCGTGTCGCGCAATGGTCGGTGTCCGAACAGACGAACATCCGGTTCCCTTTGTCATCGAGAATGACTTCGTCGAGGTAGCTCTCCCGCGACGCACACAGGGCGCACGCCTCGGTCCACTTCTGGACCTCAAACGGGTAGTCCTCGAAGTCCAGGCTGCGCACGCGCGTGTAGGGCGGAACGGCGTAGATGCGCTTTTCGCGACCGGCGCCGAAAAGTAGGAGCGCGGGAGAAAGGTGCATTTTCGGATTGTCGAACTTCGGAATAGGAGACGGCGACATGAGGTACCGCTCATCGACGAGCACCGGGTATCCGGCGCCGCCAGCGATCCGGCCAAACGCCGAGATGTTCTCATAGAGCGAGACGTACTGAAGTCCGTATTCCTCATACGCATGCATGGCGCGCGTTTCCATCTCGCGGGACTCAAGTCCGCGCAGCGGTTCGGGCTGCGGCACCTGCAACACCATGATCTGGCCTTCCTTGAGCGGCAGCTCAGGAATCCGGTGGCGTGACTGGATGATGGTGGCGTCAGCGGTGGATTCCGTCGTCTCTACGTCGGCGACCGTGGCGAAGAACTTCCGGATCGAGACCGCGTTCGTCGTGTCGTCCGCTCCCTGATCGATGCACTTGTACACATCGCGGGGGCCAATCAGGGCGGCGGTGACCTGGATGCCGCCCGTGCCCCAGCCGTAGGGCACCGGCATCTCGCGCGAACCGAACGGAACCTGGTATCCGGGAATCGCGATGGCCTTGAGGATGGCCCTGCGGATCATGCGCTTTGTCTGCTCGTCCAGGTACGCATAGGTGTAGTATGCGGCTTCGCCGGACGCGTTGGGCGTTGCTGCGTTGGTGGCGCCGCTCATTCCGCAGCCTCCTTGTGCGCGCCGAGTTCCGCTTCGCGTTGGGCGTCGAAGTGTTCCTGACGAAGTTTGCGCAGGAACTGGAGATCGGCCTGAAAATCGACGTAGTGCGGCAGCTTTAGGTGCTGCACGAAGCCGGACGCCTCGACATTGTCGGAGTGATAGAGAACAAACTCCTCATCCTGGCAAGGCGCTGACACCTCCTCGCCAAATTCCCGCACTCGCAAGGCGCGATCGACTATCGCCATGCTCATCGCCTTGCGTTCGCTGTGCCCGAATGTGAGCCCGTAGCCCCGGGTGTACTGCGGCGCCGCGCCTTCCGCGCTCGCAAAGCCAGATAGCATGATGCACTCGGTCATCGTCAGGTCGGCGATCTCGATGGGAAAATCGAGTTCGTCCGGCGTGAAGGACACGGCGATCTCGCCGACGCGAATTTCCCCGCACAGTGGGTGAGTGGATCCCCAGCCCCGCTGGGAGGAATAGGCGAGCGAAAGGAGAAATCCTTCATCGCCGCGCGCGAGCGCTTGCAGTCGCTGATCGCGGTCGGCCGGAAAGGCCATCGGATCCCGTGTCAGATCGAACGGTGCAGCCTCGCCATTGTCGGCCGCGTCCGACTCAAGAAGATCCTCATGAGCGAAAACAGAGGCGATCGTAGGCAATGTGTCGGGTGTCGCCTCGTCTGCGAGAGTAGTCGCCACACGCGCGCTCGTATCGCCCGCGGCGAGACGGAAATCCAGCAGTCGGTGCGTGTAGTCGAATGTCGGCCCCAGGATCTGCCCGCCCGGAATGTCCTTGAAAGCAGCGGAAACGCGACGGCGCACCGCCATGTCGCCGGATTCGACGGGGCTGGAGAAGCCGAAGCGCGGGAGCGTTGTCCGATAGGCGCGGACAAGAAAGATCGCCTCTGGAATGTCGCCTCGCGCCTGCTTGATGGCCAGTGCGGCCAGATCCGGATCATAGCAGGAGCCTTCCGCCATCACGCGATCGACCGCCAGCGACATCTGTACGCGAATTTGCGCCACTTCGAACTCGGGCACGGATGCATCGCCTCGCCGCCCTTCCCCGCGAAGCGCGTGAGCGTTGTCCATGGCGCGCTCGCCGCCTTTTACTGCTACATATGCCAAGGGTCAGACTCCTTGAATGTTTGCGCGGGTGGTTCGCGGCATGGCGAACAACCGATCGCCGGATGTGAAGAACAGGTCGATGCCGAACTGGAATTTCGAGACGACTTCCGCCCGCTCGCGCCAGAAGGCGGCGTCCAGCGCGGCGGGCGCGACGGTTGTCGTGGTGCGGATGCCAGGGCCGGAGAGAGTTACGGCTTCACCGGTTTCGAGAGACGGAAGCTCAAGGATCACCGTTGTTGCGCGGTCAGGATACTTGGCGTCGCCCTGGTTGAAGATGCGCATGTCCGCGCCGGACGGGTCGCACGTGATCATGGCGAAGGCGGCGGCGGCCGGATCCGTCACCAACGGCGCGCCGCAGTGAAACCGGAACCAGGTCTCGGCTTCGCCGCCGCGGAGCGCTGGATCCAGCCAGAGCGGCGCGTCCTGGTCCGAAAGCGTCAGAATGATCGCCGCCGCCGCGCGCGAAACGCCCGGCGGCGGGTTCGGCGCCCCGGAAAGGTCGTGCAGCGTTCCCGGCCGCGACATGGCGTCGAGCAATTTTCGGAATATGAACTGGCTTTCGCTTGTAGGGTCGGCGAACGCCGGCTTCATCCGGCTCAGGTCGAGGATGGCGGATGTCATTTCGGTTGGCGGCCTGTGACAAGTGTGAAGAATTCGACCTTGGTGGATGCGGTCTTGCGTGCGGCGATGTTGCGGCGCTCAAGCGCCGCCTTCGCCAGCGGCGCAACCACCGTTTGCTCCGCGAGCGGGCGAAGGGCTTCCGATTGCATCATTGCGTCGACAATCGCGGCGATCCGCGCATGTTCCTTGTCGCGCCCTGCCACATAGCCTAGGCCGGTTTCCCCGGTCGCAAGCCTCATCGCGCAGCGCGTGACGGTCATCTCGCCGAGATTGAACGGCGATCCCGCGCCGCCGACACGTCCGCGTACCATCACCATGCCGGTCTCCGGCGCCCTCAGTTCGACGCCGCTTGGCGCGTGGTCGAGGCGCGCCCACGCGGCCCTCATTTCCTGCGCTGGAGCCTTCGCCAGCACGCTCAGCCATTGCCGCCGGTCGAGCGCGTCCGAGCCGACAACTTTCCGGGTTTCTCGCATGTTGCTTTCCAACAAGAGCTTAAGTTGTTGTATTGCCTTAATAGAGTTTATGTGATGGGTTAGTGCTGAACACAATAAATGAAATGTGAACTTTGGATGACCATGCATAAATTTGTCCAGGGGTAAGTAAAATGCAAAGCAACGCGAGTTCTATTCTTGATCCATCGAGCGCCTGGCGTGCAATCGCGGGTGAAATCGAGCAGAAGATAAAGCTGCGGGAACTGTGTCCAGGAGATAAGCTTCCCACTGAGCAGCAGCTCGCGCGCAAATACATGGTCAATCGCCACACGGTGCGCCGCGCGCTTTCGCATCTGAGTTCGCGAGGGCTTCTGGAATCAACGCAGGGACGGGGCAGCTTTGTCCGTCGACCGTCGATAGAGTTGCGCATCCAGCGGCGCACCCGGTTCAGCGACACCATGCGATCGCTCAACGCGAGCTTCACGCATCACACGCTGGCGCTGGAAGTCCGGCCGGCAGATTCGCGCACTGCGGAAATTCTGCAGATCAAGGTGGGCGCCCCGATCGTCTTTCTCGAGCGGCTCGCCATCGTGAATGAACAGCCGATCGGAATCGGACGGCACAGGTTCAGCTTCGATCGTCTTCCGTACTTCGCTGACATGTATCGGTCACGGCAATCGATTACGACGACGCTGCGCGACAGCGGAATACCCGACTACGTCCGCGCGTGGACAAAGGTCTATGCCCAGATGCCGACGGCGGCGGAATGCGATCTCTTGCACATGCCGAAGCACGTGCCGCTTCTGGTCACCCAGTCGCTGAATCACGACGGCCTGGGGCACCCGCTGGAGTATGGCGACGCGCGAACTGCGGCCGACCGGGCGGAACTCTGCATTGAACCGGAGCCGACGCCCCAGATCGTGGATGTCCTCGGCGAATCTCCGGGCCGGTAATCAAGAACCAGATGTTGAGTGAGGAAGAGATGAGCCTTGTGCTTTCCAATGCCAGAATCGTTACGCCGGACGCGGAAGTGCAAGGCGCGCTTGTCATCGAGCGCGGACGCATCGCCGATATTCTCCCGGGAAAGCCTGTCTGCGGCGAGGACCTCGATCAGGACTTCCTCATTCCCGGTATTGTCGATCTCCATACGGACAATCTGGAAAAGCACTTCTTTCCGAGGCCCAAGATCGACTGGAACCCGGTGTCGGCCGCGGTGGTGCACGATGGGTTGTGCATTTCGGTTGGCGTCACCACCGTCTTCGACAGCCTGAGTGTCGGCTCGTTCGGGTTTTCGGAGTCCCGCAAGCAGGACAATCTCGGAAAACTGGCGGCGGGACTCAAGACGGCTTCGGACGGCGGCCTGTTGAAGGCCACGCACCGGCTCCACTGGCGCTGTGAGACGACATCCGTCGTGCTGAGCGACATGCTCCCGCCGCTGTTCGAGAACAATCTCACCGGCCTCATGTCCCTGATGGATCACACGCCGGGTCAACGCCAGTACCGGAATCTGGACCGCTTTCTGACGATGTGGCGTGAGGAAGGGCAGAGTGAGGAAGAGATCGACCGGCGACTTGCGACAATGCGTTCGCGGCAGGTCGAGTACGGTCCCGCCAACAAGGCGCTCGTATCGGAGCTCTCGCGCACCGCGGGTGTTCCACTTGCCAGTCACGATGATGAAACGGCCGCGCATATCGACGAAGCCGTTGAACTTGGCGCGACCATCGCGGAATTTCCGGTGACAGACGCAGCCATAGCGCACGCGCGCGCGCGCGGCATGACGATCGTCATGGGCGGGCCCAATCTGGTGCGCGGCGGCTCCTACTCGGGGAATATTTCGGTATCGGATGTCGCGCACGCCGGACATCTCGACGCGATCGCCTCCGACTACGTCCCGCGCAGTCTCATCGAATGCGCCTTCCAGCTGGCGCAATCGCCTTTCGACTGGTCGTTGCCGAAGGCGATTGCGACTGTGACACGCGCGCCCGCTCAGGCCGTTGGCCTTCTGGATCGTGGCGCAATTGCACCAGATCTCCGCGCCGATCTCGTGCGCGTCAGGATTGTGGACGGCCTGCCGGTTGTCCGTGGCGTGTGGGTCGCGGGCGAACGCGTGGGATGATCCGCGTCGCCACGCTGAACTGCTGGAAGGACGAGGGCGACATTCGCGCGAGGCTGCCGTTGATCGCGCGGGGGTTGGCGAACCTGCGCGCCGACGTCATCTGTCTGCAGGAAGTCTTCGCGAGCGCAGACATGTGCGTCGGGCGATATCTCGCCCGCGAACTCGGACTTTCGATGGCGGCGCACCCGGCGCGCGCCAAGGTGCGCAACGGCGCGCCCTCGACATCTGGGCTGGCGATGCTCACGTCCTGGAGTATCCAGACCGCCGAGGCGCTTGAGCTTCCCGCGCACGCGGCGGACGGCCAGCGCCTGGCCCAGCTGGTCGCGCTGAATTCTCCCCACGGCCGCTTCGGCGTGCTCAATCTTCATCTGTCCCATTTGCGCGACGAGGCCGGCGCCGAGATCCGTGCACGGCAACTCAACGTCGCGGCGGACTGGGCAAGACGCGCCGATCTTGCGCCCCTGATTGTCGCAGGCGACTTCAACGCCGGTGCGGACTCTCCTGAACTGAGAGAGTTCGTGCGGCGACATGATCCCGACTTCGGTCCTGATGACGCCGCTCTCGCTCGTTCGACTCTCCGCCACCGGACGGGCGCATCCGTGGACCACGTGGCGCTTGTCGCCGGAGCGACATGTTGGCGCTTGTCGGCGCGCGAGGTCGTGCTGACGGAGGTCGATCCCGTAGCCGGCGCCTGGCCGAGCGATCACTTCGGCGTCCTGGCGACGCTTGCGCCGCAGCACTGACGGACAACTTTTTGATCGGTCGTCGCTCCTTCTGCCCGGCGAAGTCAGAACTGACACAAAACGGGCGCACCTGACTTCGCTTCCCGATTACCCGTCGCACAAGGTCTTGTGACCTTCAGAGGCTAGCAATTATGGCGCGTCCGAAAAGCAGCACGGTGACCTGGCGCGATGTGATGTCGATCTGCGCCGGCTACTGGTTTCGCGAGCCGGCGACGCTGGTTGCGGTCGTCATCCTGCTGGCTGGACTCGTCGCTTCGGAACTGGTGACGCCGATCCTGCTTGGCGAAGTGGTGGGGTCGATCGGCGCCAAGGCGGCGGTCGTCGCGTCGCTGATCCTGTTGGGCGGCGTGGCGGCGTCCATGGGCGCCCAGGTGCTCCTGAAGCAGTTCCTTGATCGTGTCTGGAACGGATACGCCGCGCGCAGCATGCAGCGCATCCAGATGGATGCCTTTGGCCGCGTGCAACGGTTCTCGGCGGACTGGCACGCCAACACCTTTGCAGGCGCCACCGTGCATCGCCTCTCGCGGGCGCGCTGGGCGCTGGACATGATCGGCCAGATCGTCTGGATCCGCCTCGCGACGCCAGTCCTGCTGACCATCGGGCTCGGCGTCGCGCTATCCTACCGCCTGCCTGCGGCGGGCGCCGCGTTTTTCCTTGTTGTCCTCGTCTATGTAGCGGCGAGTCTCTTCATCGCCACCACCTGGGTGCGTCCGGCCAATCTCGTCGCGGCGGCGGCGGACTCGCGCCTTACCGGCGCTGTTGCCGACTGCATCACCAATAACGCGGTCGTGAAGGCGTTCGGGGCCGAGAAGCGAGAGGACGATCACATCGGTCAGATCGCAAACCACTGGAGGGACGTGGCGGTACGGTCGTTCAACCGTGCAACGGACATGAGCTCGATCCAGCAGGGAATCTGGGTTGTGCTACAGATCGGCGTGCTCGCTCTGCTGGTCGTGGGCCGGGAAGGAGTCACCGCCGGCGACATCACCTTCACGATTGCCGCGAGCTTCCAGCTTGCGGGCCATCTGCGCAGCGTCGGCGGCGACATCCGGGTTCTGCAGCGCGCCTTCGGCGAATTCTCGGACGCCGTGGAGTTCCTGCGCCTGCCGCTCCAGGTCCCGGATCCGGCCTCGGCCCGGTCCATGACGAGAGGCGCGGGCGAAATCGTGTTCGACAATGTGACGTTTGGCTATGGGCGTGCGGATCACCTGTATGCGGACTTTTCCATTCGCATCGCGCCTGGTGAGAGGGTGGGGCTCGTGGGGCCATCCGGCTCGGGCAAGTCGACTTTTGTCAAACTTCTGCAGCGCCTGTACGACGTCAACGCGGGCGTGATCCGCATCGATGGCGCGGATATCGCGTTGGTAGCCCAGGCTGAGCTGCGTCGTTCCATTGCAATCGTGCCGCAGGATCCGTCGCTCTTTCACAGGTCGCTGTCGGACAATATCGCCTATGGCCGTCCCGATGCGACGCCGGAGGAGATTGTCGAGGCCGCGAGGCGCGCGCGCGCGCATGACTTCATATGCCGCCTGCCGGAAGGATATGACACGCTGGTTGGCGAACGCGGCGTGAAACTGTCGGGCGGCGAACGTCAACGGGTGGCCCTGGCGCGGGCGTTTCTTGCCGACGCGCCAGTCCTTGTGCTCGATGAGGCGACATCAAGTCTCGACACGATCACAGAGCGCCAGATCCAGGACGCCATCGAGGAACTCATGAGCGGGCGCACGACCATCGTGATCGCGCACAGGCTATCCACCGTGCGGGCCATGGACCGCATACTCGTGTTCGACGAGGGGCGCGTCGTCGAGCAGGGCGCGCACGCCGAGCTCATCGCACGTCCGCAGGGCCGCTATCGCGACCTGCACCTCCTGGAGCGGGATCTCGGCATGATCGCCTGATGGTTTGCGAGAGATATATGGACGACAGCCTGTTCACGGTGCTGGGGCGCGCGGACTCATCCGCGGTTGCCCGCGTCATGTGGACCATAGGCGAACTTGGTCTTCCTCATCGCCGCCTGGACTTTGGCGGCGCGTTTGGCGGACTTGATGATCCATCCTATCGCGCGCTCAATCCCGGCGGACGCATTCCCACTCTGGTGTTGCCGGGCGGGGAGGCGCTCTGGGAGTCGAACGCGATCATCAGACACCTGACGAGCGTTTACGCGCGCAATGTCTTGTGGCCGGAAGAGCCCCTCGTCCGCGCTGAAGCCGAAGCATGGATGGATTGGTCGTCGACTTTCGCCGGCGCGATCGGGCGGATGCGATCGGCCTATCGGGCTGTTGGCGCGACGGTGGCCTCTTGCCGGCCGGACGTGCTCAGGGAGTTGCCCGCAGTGGACATTCTGGAGCGGAGGCTGGCGGGGCGCCAGTTCGTGATGGGCGACCATCTGTCGATCGCCGACCTTTCGCTTGGCGTCGCAGCCCATAGGTACGCGCGGATTCCAGAGGTCCTTGAACTCCCGGCGACTCCCAACATTTCGGAATGGCTTGGCCGTCTGCGCGCTCGCCAGGCCTTCCTGGACCACGTGGTCAAGGCCGTGACAGTGCGGCCGCACACGATTGGCGGCTGAGGCCGCCGCTGGACCACTGTTGGTCAACACGCATTCGCTGGTGAAACAAGGGAAGGGCCCGATCCGGTCGGATCGGGCCCCTCTGCATTGATCGGTTCGGAAACCGCCGATCAGAAGTTGGCGCGCACGCCAACCATGAAGCGTCGTCCGAAGCTCTCGACTTCATACGGACGGTTTTCTTGCGCCTGATAGCGCACGCCGTATTCGTTGAAGATGTTCACGGCGTCGAAGTAGAGGCTGACTGCGTCGGTGGCCTGGTAGCGAGCCGAAAAATCGAGGCGCTCCGTGGCGTCCCAGTAGAGGTTCGAGTTCGCCGCGCTTCCGCTCGGGAAGACCTCGTCAAGCCAATCGGTGCGGTACTGGTATACGAGGCGCGCCGAGAGACCGTACTTCTCGTAGAAGAGCGTCGCATTGTAGATGCGATCGGACGTGCCGGGGAATTCGACGCTGGAGAAGGTGCCGTCTCCGTTGGGGGCATCGAACTCGCCCGTGTTGAGCGCGATGCTGCCTTGGAAGCCGAAGCCCGACAGCCAGCCCGGGAGGAAGTTCCAGGGGTGGTAGTAGGTCAGCTCGACCCCGGTCAGCGCGCCGTCGCCGCCGTTGACCGCGGAGGAGAGCGTGTAGTTCGCGCGGTTGATGCCGCCGCTGTCGTAACGGCTGTCGCCGACGATCTGTCCGGAGTCGAACAGCGTGTCCTTGACCTCACGGTGATAGGCGCTGATCGCGAGGATGGACGCCGGCGCGAAATACCATTCGGCGGACAGGTCGAGGCCGTAGGCCTTCTCGGGCACGATGAACGGGTTGCCGCCCGTGATCGTCTGGCTGGTGTCGTTGACCGAAACCGTCGCCTGCATATCGCTCAGGCTGGGGCGCGCTTGGCCGCTGATCAGCGCGGCGCGCAGCTTGATGTCGTCCGAGTAATCGAAGCTGTAGTGTAGGCTCGGGAAGTAGGCGACTTCGTCGCTGGAGAGGTGAAGCGGCACGAGGCCCTGGGCCAGAAAGCCCTTCGTGTCGATCTCGGTCTGTTCGACGCGAACGCCCGTGAGCAGGGTGTGACGATTCCATTTCCAGCGGTTCTGGAAGTAGGCGGACGTTACGGTCTCGTCGACAGTGTTGATCGAGCGCGGGTCCGTGCCGAACACGGCAATGTTCGCGCCCGCGGCATTGGCTGTCCGCGCGGCGGCCATCAGTGCACCGAGCTGATCGAGCATGGCTTCTGAGCGCACGTAGGTGCCGAGATAGCCGAAATCGAAGTTCGTGTCCCACGCAGCATTGGAGACGAAGGCGCCCGGCGTCCAGGGGAGGCCCAGCGCGGCAGACTGAGTTACGAGGTTGAAGCCCGAGGCGTTGTTCGAAGAGACCGTTCCATCGGGACGAACGAGGGCGGTCAGGCTGCCGTCCTGGCTGCGGCTGTCCATCTGGAAACCTGCGCTAAACGTCGCTTCCGCGCCCAGGCTGCTCCAGTCGCGCCGGACATCGCCCTTGTAGGTCCAGGATTCCGTTTCGAGCGTGGAGCTGAATTCGGTCGCGTAGAAGACATTTCCGAGCACGTCGTTCACGGACGCGAGGATCGCCGGTCCGCGCACGAAGCCGCCTGCGCCATTGCTCACCGTGCTGTAGAGCGTGACGTTCGGGATGCCGCCGGCAATGGCGTTTACGTTGATGTGCACCGACGGCAGCAGCGGTGCGGTGGCGGCTGTTGGGGCATTGAGCACGTTGGATGTCGTGCGGATGACGCCGGGAGTGTTGGTGTTGAACTCGGTGGTCGTGTAGGCGACGTTCCAGTCAGCCTTCCAGCCGCCAAGCTCGTGCTCGCCGTGCAGGACCGTGTAGTACACGCCGTTCGAGTAGATGCCGTCTTCGTACGCCGCTTCCTGCGGCACGCCGACAAGATCGGCCGTCTCGAAGTTGCGGGTGCCCGACAGCGCGCGGCTGAACTGCCAGCGATACTGGTTGCGCTCTTCGAAATCGTTGAACTCGGTCTTGAGATGGGTCAGCGAGAAGTGGTGGTCCGGGGAAGGCTCGAATTCAAGCTTTGCCGAGTAGGACTCGGTTTGGCGTTCGATCACGTATTTCGTGATTCGCAGCTGCGACATGCCGACGGCGTCGAACCGCGGCTCGGAGTTGTCGGTGTGCTGCTCGAAGGAGAAGTGGGAACCGCTCAGGCTGAGGCCGAACATGTCGTTGGCCCAGGACAGGCGCGCCGCGTACTGCTTCGCCGGCCCGTCGCCGAGATCGCCCATGCCGTAACCGCCGTCCACGTAGGCGTGGAAGCCGTCGTTGCTCATCGGCGAGTAGCTCACGATGTTGACACGGCCCGCGAGCGCCTCGGCCGGCATTTCCGGCGTCAGTGTCTTGTTGAGTTCGAGCTGGCTGATCTGCACCGCGGGGACGGAGTCGAAGCGGAAGATTCGGTCTTCGGCGCCGAGGACGTTGATGCCGTCGAGGGACACCGCCGACCAGCGGGTTGGCGCGCCGCGGACCTGGATGTAGCGCTCCTGGCCCTGGTCGCGCTGAACGCCGACGCTGGGGAGACGGGAAAGCGCGCCCGCCGCGGTGGCGTCGGGAAAACGCCCGATGGTGTCGGCGGCGATCACGTTGACGATGTTGTCCGCCTTGCGCTGGATCTCAAGGGAGCGCTCAAGGCTGTCGCGGATCGGGGTTGCGGTGACGACGATCTCGTCTTCCGTCGTCGCGGCGGCAGCGGAGTCGGCTACGGTGGTTGTCTGGGCATTCGCGGTGGCGGTAAATGGCGCAGCGAGCGCCGACCAGAAGAAGGCGGCCTGGGCGAGCAGTTCTAGTTTGCGGCGAAAGATCATTGAAACCCCCGTGGATCGCGGCAGATGCGATTGGGCGGTTCTATTTCTCCACGTTAACGGTTTGCGGTAGCCGACGTGAACTTTTCCGGAGGATGTGGCGACGGAACATTGAAAACGCGGGCCAACATGGGCAAGATGTTGAACAACACCGGAGTTGTCGGCTTCTGGCGCCCGAAGAGTACATTGACTGGCGCGGACCCCGTCCAGATCAGCTGGGCGTTGGCGGTGGGGGACTCGGCGGGGGACCACGGCGGCAGGCGAACGAAGGTGACCTAAATTGCCCGTGAGTCAAATGCCATGCAAACCTGACTGACAGGCCTCTACCATTGCCCTGTCATTGTCGGCGGCAGGGGTGCCTTTGCTTGGCACAAGGACGCCTGGCAGGCGCTGGGCCCGAGCGCCAAAGCGGCCGAGCGACGCGCTTGGTGCGGCAGGCGCGCAGTTGCGGAGCGCCTCGCCGGCAAGGCGAGTGAGGGATTGCAATGCGCTCCGCGGCGTCCTGATCTCGGGACCTAATGGAACAGGAAAACCCCATGCGCCCAGCTGCGCTCTTGGTCGCCTCTGCAATACTGGCCACAGTCGCTCCGGCGCTGGCGGACGAGTACAACCTCGTGATTGACGATGCGCGCGTCGCCATCGCTGGGCGAACCGCACAGGGCATGACGATCAACGGGCAGTTGCCAGGCCCGACGCTTCGCTTTCGCGAGGGCGAAGATGTTGTCATCAATGTCAGAAACAATTCGGACCAGCCGACTTCGCTTCACTGGCACGGCCTGCTGTTGCCCGGAGAGATGGATGGTTCGCCGGGATTCAACGGGTTTCCCGGCATCGCTCCAGGCGAGAGCTTCACCTACCGGTTCCACATCCGCCAAAGCGGCACATACTGGTACCATTCGCACTCCGGAATGCAGGATCAGATGGGGATCTACGCTCCATTGATCATCGATCCCGCGATGCCGGAAGCCAGTCCGCCAGAGCGCGACCATGTGGTGTTTCTTTCTGACTTTACGAACGAACACCCGCAAACCGTGCTCAATCATCTGAAGACGCGCCACGGCTACTATGGTCGCGGCCGCCGAACGATTGGGGATTTCATCCGCGACGCCCGCGCGTTCGGATTGGGCGAAGCGATGAAGGATCGCGCGGCGTGGGGTCAGATGCGGATGGACCCGACCGATCTCGCGGACGTGACCAACTACACCTTCCTGATCAACGGCCGTTCCGCCGCTGACAACGAGACCTTCCTGTTTCGCGCCGGCGAGCGCGTGCGCCTGAGACTCATCAACGGCTCGGCGATGACCTATTTCGACCTGCGCATTCCAGGTCTCAAGATGACAATCGTGGCGGCGGACGGACGCGCGGTTTCGCCTGTGGTCGTTGACGAAATGCGCATCGCCGTCGCCGAGACCTACGACGTGATCGTCGAACCGAGCGAGGACATAGCCTACACGCTATTCGCGGAATCCATGGATCGCACCGGTTTCGCGCGCTCTACGCTCGCGCCGCGCGCAGGCATGCAGGCGCCGGTCCCGGCGATGCGACCCCGCGCGGTGCTCACGATGTCCGACATGGGCATGGGCCACGCCGGCGGAGATGCGATGATGGACCATGGCCAGATGAGCGGAATGGATCATGGCGCCATGGGCGGTATGGACCATGGAGGCATGACGGAAATGGCCTCCGGGCTCGGCGCGGAGGGCGGCGTTGACGGTACCGGCCGTACGTTCGGCTGGGGTTCGGAGTTTCCGGCCGACTCCCGTGTTCTGTCCTATGCAGATCTTGCGTCCGCGGCGCCACAAGCGGATTTGCGCGCGCCGGAACGCGAAATCATGGTGCGCCTAGGCGGGCAGATGAATCGCTATATCTGGACACTCAATGGCGAGACCATGGAACGGGCGCAACCTATCCAGTTGCGCTACGGCGAGCGGGTGCGTCTTACCTTCATCAATGAGACGATGATGGCGCACCCCATGCATCTGCACGGCATGTTTGTCGAACTCGAAAACGGGCAGCCGGCAGAGCGCCTTCCAGACAAGCACATCGTCAGCGTCGCGCCGGGGCAAACCTACTCGGTGCTTTTGACGGCTGACGAGCCCGGCGAATGGGCGTTTCACTGCCACCTTCTCTACCACATGAACGCCGGGATGATGAGTCGGGTGGTTGTCGCGCGCAGCAATGAAAACGCGCCCGCAGCGCAACCCCCGCCCGCACCCCATCGGCATGGAGCGCACTGATGCGCGCCGCTTGTCTCGTGCTCGGCGCAGCACTCTCGATGGCGTCGCCTGCTCTTGCAGGTGAGGGCGGGCAGGTGTTCCACACGTTGCGCGCGGAAGTCGACGGATCGCGGATCGACGGCGAGGATATCGTCAATTGGGACGCGGAAGGCTGGATTGGCGGGGACGTCAACCGCCTCTGGCTGAAGTCCGAAGGCGAGATCGAAGGTAACGACGCGCAGCGCGCGGAAATCCAGGCGTTCTGGAGCCGAAACGTTGCCGAGTTCTGGGATGTGCAGGTGGGCGTTCGCGTCGATCTCGAGCCTGAGACAACCACCTATCTGGCGCTGGGCGTTCAGGGTCTTGCGCCCTACCAGTTCGAAACCGAGGCCACGGCGTTCGTGAGCGAGGAAGGGGACGTCAGCGCGCGGCTGAAGCAGAGCCTTGAACTCCTTTTCACGCAACGCCTGATCCTGGAGCCGCACATCGAGATCAATGCCTACGGTCAGGATATTCCCGAACGCAAAATCGGCGCGGGGGTCAGCGACGCCGAAGCCGGCGCCCAGCTTCGCTACCAGTTCACAAGCGCGTTCGCGCCCTATGTGGACGTGGTGTGGGAGCGGGCGCTTGGCGAGACAGCTTCCCGTCTGCGCGCAGGCGGCGAGGACGTAGAAACATCATCGATCCGGTTTGGTCTCAGACTCTGGTTTTGAATGCGGAGAGAATACTCATGTTGGCGCGTGCAGCACTCATCGCACTGACCCTGCTCCTTGCATCCGCCGCGCCGGTTCTGGCGCAGGGCGGCTCCCACGGAGGACATGGCGCTCAGACCGCGTCGGGCGGTGCGGACATGCTCGCATCATCGACCCCGCAGGACGGCGCGGTCTTGTCCGTCGCGCCGCGAACCTTGTCCTTGGCGTTCGCGCACCCGGTCATCCTGCAAACCGTCGCGATCACGGGGCCGCAAGGCGCGCCTGTACGGGCCACATTCCGCCGGCCGCAAACGGCGACCACGTCCTACGCAGTCGCTCTGCCCGCGCTGATCGCCGGCTCTTACCAGGTGCAATGGAACGCGACGGGCGGCGGCCATCAGATGAGCGGGATGTTGCGGTTCACGGTGCGCTAGGGGCGGCGAACGCGCGCGCAGTCTATCCGTCGCGACGATGGAAAGTTGGCAAGGACCTTGGAGACAATGGTGCCGCTTAGGTGACTCGAACACCTGACCCCCGCATTACGAATGCGGTGCCCGTTTGTAGGCCGCTCCGGCCGGAAAGCCGTGAACCCCATGGTGCGCAAGGGTTGCATCGCGATCCGGAGTGGAACATCAGAGGTACGATTCGGTCCCGTTGAGAACGAACAGGACCCGAGCGGCCCCGAAAGTGGGCACAGAATGTGGGCACAGTCTCGACAGCCCGCCGCCGCCGGTGTTCGATGGCCGCATGGCATGGGAGCTCGCCGCCAACCTCGCGCTCGTGGCGCTGTCGCCGTTCATCGTGCTCGCCGGCGCCGTGATGGCGCGGCGCTGACGGTGAGCCGGGAGCGGACCGGATGTGCAACCACTATCGCGCCGACATCCGCAAGGCGGGTCTCGAGATGGAGCGCTACGGCTACGAGGAGTTCTCCGAGACGCGCATCCGAATCCGCCTCGGCGATCGCATCGATGCGCTGAAGACCGACGTCTACCCCGACCGCGAGGCCGTGGTCGCCCGCTTCGACGAGAACGGCGTCGTCATCCCCGACCTCATGCGCTGGGGCTTCCCGCCGGTGCAAGGCAACGTCGTCACCAACGTGCGAAACGTGAAGTCCGCCTTCTGGCGCACCTGGCTGAAGCCCGAGTGGCGCTGCATCGTGCCGGCGACGGCGTTCTCCGAATGGAGCCCGCAGCCGCCGAAGGGCGAGCGCTGGTTCGAGCCGACGGACGGCGCGCTCTTCGGCCTCGCCGGCATCTGGCGGCCATGGACGGGTGCGCGCGGGACGAAGGCCAACCCCGTGGAGGGCGAGCATCAGCTCTTCGCCTTCCTCACCTGCGAGCCGAACGGCGTCGTCGCGCCGATCCACCCGAAGGCGATGCCGGTGATCCTCCCGCGCGCGGACTGGGACGCCTGGCTCACCGCGCCGGCCGACGAGGCGCTGGAGATGCAGCGCCCCGCGCCGGACGCCGCGTTGAAGCTCGCCGCCTGAGGGCGCGCGCCTGTCAGTGCCTCAGGTGGAAATCCGGGGCGATGGGCAACGCCTTGATCCTCCCGCCGGCGCGGCTCATGTTTGGCGTGATGGTTGCCCGTGGAAGACATATCCTGATCCGTGTGGGCGGCCCCGGCGCGCCGGTCACCCGTACCGCTCACACGGCGACAGAGGCGCTGGCCACGATCAGCGAAATCCTTTCTGCCGGCAGTTGGTGCGATTCAGTTATCGACGCTGCGACGGGAAAGGATCTTTCGCATTCGGAGCTGGAGGATCGCGCAGCCTAGGAGCGCTCCAATTCCTAAAGGTCGGAAAAGGCGAGAAGCGCCCCGCAAACGGAAGATGTCGGTGCGCCCAACGACGCCCGCGCCAATGGCCCGTTGCGAACCTCGCCCGGTTGGCCGTAGATTCCGCGTCCCGTGGCGGTTGATGCGCTTGCGAGCGTCCCCAAAACCCACCCAGGCGCATCTGCCCCCCCGCCACGGGACAACCCAGTGTCGCCCGGCACGGAATCACTCGTACGATCCCATGGCGCGCATGGCGTTGACCGACGGTAGAGCCTCAAAAGCCCGCTCTGGAATCAGGGGGTTGACGCATGAGAACAGATGCGGAACAACGACGGCCATGATGACGCTCTTCAGGGTCACGGTGCGCCCGCCGCCGGGCGCGTACGGGCAGCCGCTGCAGGCCGAGGTCGTGAAGGCCGGGCCCGCCATCCATCACCCGCCTGTGGGCGCGTCCTTCGCCGTCACCGACGCGTGGGGCCGCGAGCACCGGGGCATGATCGTCGAGATCGAGGATCTCGGCATCACCCGCGGGAGCGACGTGCTGGGGCAGGGAGAGGCGGAGAGCGCGATCGGCCGGGAGCTGCGCACCGTGGCGCTCACCATCGCGCCGCGCGCGTCCTGAGCCATGTGCGGGGGCTGACACATGGCCGGCCCCCTGCCGTTGCACCCGGCCCCGCACCGCTTCGGCGACGTGATGCGCACGCGCGGGCTGGTCTTCGAGTGCCTGCACTGCCGCCGGCCGTACGCCGTCGCCCGTGACGCCGCGCTGCGCGCGTGGGGCGAGCAGGGCCGCATCCAGGAGACGGCCGCACGCCTGCGGTGCAGGAACTGCGGCAAGCGCGGAATGAAGGGCTTCGTGGCGCCGCGGCAGGCGAAGCTGGGATCGCCGGGCGAGATCACCGCGCTCGTGGAGAAAATCCGTGCGCTGCGCCCGCAGGGCGACGTGAGCTGACGCCGTCAGCCCTCAGGCGGGACCCACGGCGGCGCACCGCAGATCTCCAGCCGGTCGGCCGGCCCGTGCGACCGGACCTCCACCGCCAGCGACACGAGGCGATCGCCATCGAGATCCGCGGCCGGCAGCACGAGCTGCTCGGCGCACACTACGTCCCACACCACCTGCCTCTGTTCGAGCGCTTCGATCGCGCGACCGCGCATGGCCCACCCGCCGAGGCCCAGCACGACGCCGGCGCCGAGCACGCCCATCATCGCCTTGTCGCCCGCGCTCCAGTACGCGCGCCGCCGCAGCTGCGCGCGCCACGCGAGCGGTCCGATCACGCGCCGACGAACGCGCCGGCCGTGATGAAGCCGTGCCAACCGCATCCGCCCTTGCAGTCGATCGACGGTGTGAACGACGGCGCATCGATGTCGCCGTTCCAGTCCCAGCCCGCGCCGCCGCCGTTCTTCTGCGGGTTGAGTGCGATCATGCACTGGCCCTGCGGGTTGCGCGGGCAGGTGAACGCCGCCCACTTCGGCTTGCCGCCCTCGCCGTAGCCGAAGAGCGCGATCTCGCCGGCCGGCAGGTCGAACGGGACCTCGCCGAAGCAGGCGTAGCGGGAGATCTTCACCGCTTCGCGGGCGCCTTCGCGGTCTTCGGCGTCGACGGCGTTTCGTCCTGCGAGAGCAGGGAGGCCGCGAGCGTGCGGATCTCGCCGACCGTGGGGCGGTAGGCCTTATCGCGGAGGATCTTCGCCGCGAGGCGCGACACGGCGCGCGACGTCTGCTTGCGGGGCGGTGTCTGTGTCTGGGGCATGGAGTTCTCCTGGGGCTGGGTGGGCGCGATGACGATGCGCGCGGGCGTCGACAGGCCGATGGAGACGGCGACGACGCCGAGCAGCAGCGCGATCGCCGCGCACCAGCCGCCGATGATGTCGAGATCGGTCATGCGCGCGCCTTCGTGGATTTTGGAGGGAGAAGCGCCGCGCCCGCGTCGCAGAGCAACGCGGACGCGGCCGTCGCTCAGCCGGCGATGTTGACGGCGACCTTGTCGCTCGCCGCCGCTTCATCGAGGTTGAGGCGCGCGATGATCTTCTCACGCAGACGCGTGAGGCCGCCGAGCTTCGTCACGAGCTGCGGCGCGTGCTCGAACGCATACTCCAGCGCCTTCTCGACGACGCGATTGCCGACGTCGATCGTCAGCGCCTTGTCCTTCATCGCGCCGGCCGTGGCGTTGATGCCGTACTGCACGGCCTTCTCGAGCAGCTCGTTGACGCTCTTCTGGAACGCGAGCCGCGCGACCATCTCGGCCGCGTCTTGGGCTGCCTTCGGCAATCGACGGAACGCGAAGCCCGCGCCGGCGACGAGCACGATCGCGGTCCAGCTCGCCGCGGCCGACAGCCACGCGCCGAACGGCACGACGACCTTGCCGTCATCAGCGACCTGCTGCGCGAACGCAGGCACGCCGAAGAGCACGAGACCCACGCCGATGAGCGTGGCGACGAAGAGCACCCGGAGCACCGGGTTTTTGGTGACGGTCATTGCAGTCTCCTTGATGAAGTTGAGTCAGCGCGCCGCGCACACGAGGGCGAGCACGACGCAGAGTGTCGCCACGCCGTCGAAGGCGAGACGAAGCAGGACCGGGGCGGCAGGCCCCGGCGTCCGTGGCGACAGCCATGCGGCCGCAACGAAGAAGAGCCCGCCGGCGACGCCGAGCAGCAGCGGGGTGATCATGGGCGGCCTCCGCCCTGATGCGGGTCGTGATGCGGGCCGTCAGCGTCGCGCGTCTTCGCGCGCATCACCGCTTCGAAGAGCGACACGATCATCGGCAGGCCGCGCCAGGCGACGACGCCGACGAGGAAGCCCACCGCACTCTCGGAGCCCGGCTGATGCGCGCCGATCGCATGCGTCACGAACGGCGCGAGGTAGGACGCGGTGACCGCGCCGACCACGATGCTGGCGACGCCCTCGATGAGGACGCGCCGTGTGAGCTTCACGTCCGCGCGCGGCGCCGCCAGCACGATCGCAAGCCCGAGCACGAGCGCGGTCATCGCCGCGCCGAGGGCGCCGGCGAGGCCGGTGTCGTAGCGTTGATCCATCGGCTCAGGCGGTCGCGGGCGGCTGCGCGGCGACCGCTTCCGCCGCGGTGCGTCCGATCGCGGCGACGGCTTCCTTGCCGATCGCCGCGACGATGCCTTCGACTTCCTTGGCCGCGGCCGCCTTCGCGTTGGCGGTGACGGCGGCGAGCGACGCGGCATGCTCGGCGTTGATGCGCTCGATCTCGGCGCGCGCATCGGCGCGCGCGGCATCGACGGCCGTGGCGATGTCGGTCTCGCGCGCCGCGATCGCTGCATCGCGCGCCGCGTTGGCGACGGCGATCTCGTCACGCGCGCGCTGCAGCGCCGCGACCGCGCCGCCCGCGTTCTCGCGCAGCGGCAGGAGCTCCACCATCGCCGCGCGCAGCGACTCGCCCATGCGCGCGAGATCGTTGCGCGACGCGTCGACCGCCGCCTCGTGCGTGGCGGCCGCGGCGGCCAGCGCATCGATCGCTTCGTTCTGCTTGACGATCGTCTCGTGCGCGATCCGCAGGTCGTCGACCATCGCATCGAAGAGCGCGAGCTTCGGGCCCGCCTTGACGAGCCCCTCGACGACGGCGGCGGTGACGACGGGCGCGAGCGGCACGCCCGCGAGGGTGTCGCCGGCAGGCGCGGGATCGAGCGGCGTCCACGACAGCACCTTGCCGTCGCGCTTCGTGACGACCGCGAACTGCACCTGCGCGGCGATGATCGCGCCGTCCGCGTCGGCGCGCACGAGCAGCTCGTAGAAGGGTTCGGTGGTCTCGATGGCCATGGTCTCGTGCTCCTGGAGGTGTGTCGGTGAAGGTGTCGGTGAGGACGCGCGCGTTACGCGGCGATGGCCGCGCCGGTGTCGGCGACCTTCCATCCGGTCGTGTCGTAGATGCCGATGAAGCCGGTGCCGGCGCCCGCGCCTTCGCCGTTCTTGCGTGCGTTCGAGAAGTAGGCGAGGTCGCCGGCGGCGCCCGCGGGCGCGGCGGCCACGGTGTAGGGCTTGAGCGAGAGCTTGTTGGTGTTGACCGCACGCCAGCGCAGGCTCGCGCTGCCGAAGTCGAAGCTGCCGTCCGCGCCGGGCAGGAAGTGACCGCCCGAGCCCGAGATCACCGCGCACAGCGTGCCCGAGATCGACAGCGCGATGTCGTGGCCCTCGCAGCGGATGCGCAGCGCCGCCGCCGTGACGCCGCCGACGAGACCCGAGTGGCCGATGTAGCTGCGCACGACGCCGCCGGAGTCCTTCAGGCGCAGCGCTTCGTTCGTGCCGGGCGTGATCTCGAGCGTGCCCGTCATCGTGTCGCCGGACTTGTTGAGACCGCCCGACGAGTAGGCCTGCCAGGCGCCGTTCTGGCGGAACGCCATCGCGCCGGAGCCGGAGCCAGCGAGCGGCGAGGAGCCCGCGAGGCCGTCGCTGTAGTACATCATCGAGCCGTCCGCGACCGCCGGCGCGCTGGCGAACGGGATCGGCGTCGGATCGACGACGCGGCAGTGCGCGGTGAGCGCGAGGTAGCGCTTGGCGGTGGAGGTGAGGCCGATGCAGGTGTTGACGCCGATCGACACGTTGCGGGCGTTCGCGCCGACGCCGATGAGGTAGTTGTTGGCGTCGGCAGAGCCGTTGAGGTGGACGACGTTGCCGGAGACCGACACGCCGTCGCCGTCGTCGATCGCGAAGACCGCGCGCGACGACGAGGGCGTCACCACGTCGTTGATGACGTTGCCCTGGATCGTGACGTTCTTGACCCAGCACGTGCTGATGGACGGCGTGCCGGCGATGATCGCGACGGCGCCCTGCGGATCGGCGCCGGGGATCTCGGAGCCCTCGATGATCGAAATCTGGTTGTCGTTGACGACGAGGTTGCCGAACTCGCCGCCCGACGTCGTCTGCTCGACGCGGACCGGCTGCACGAACTGCTGCTCGATCGAGTTGCCCTCGATGATGAGCGTGCCGGTGATGCCCGCGGTCTTGGAGACGAGGACGCCGTAGTTGCCGCGCAGCAGCTTGTTGCCGCGCAAGCGCACGTCGCCGCCGCGGTTGTAGCGCACGCACGCCGCCGAGGTGCCGATGTTCTGGTCCCAGATGGTGCAGCCTTCGATCGACGAGTGGCCGACCTCCTCGTCGCCGGTGGAGCCGGTGAAGCCCTCGCCCGAGAGGTAGGCGCCATGTGAGCGGAAGTCGTGGATGCGGCTATCGCGCAGGGACCAGTCCGCGGCCGCACGCACGCGCAGGCCGTTCCAGGCGCCGATCATGCGCAGGCGGTCGAAGCGCGAGCCGCGGTTCGTCGGCGCGGTCACGTCGCCCTGCAGGTCGATGGTCGCGCCGGCCGTGCGCGTCACCGACGTGTCGATGGTCATGTCGCGCACGATCACCGCGCCGCGCGAGGCGATGGCGATGAGATCGTTGGAGGCGTGGCCGAAGCGCAGCACCGTGCCGCCGGAGTAGCCCGAGCCCGTGTCGAGGCCGCCGCCCGCGCCGATGATCTCCACCGGCCCCGTGACCGGCAGTGTGTCGGAGATCGCGTAGAAGCCGGCCGGGAAGACCACGCCGCCGCCACGCCCCGCGCCGATCGCCGCGGTGAGCGCCGCGGTCGCCGCGCCGAGCGCATCGGCCGAGAGGTCGCGCTTGGCGCCCCACCACAGCACGTTGAAGAGCAGGTCGACGTCGCGCAGCCAGCGGCCCGTGCCGCCGGCGGTCGGCATGACGACGAGCGCATCGTCGGCGGTCGCCGTCGAGGCCGCCGCCCAGCGGAAGACCCCGTGTGCGCCGTCGCCCGATGCGCCGCGGCCGTGGATGAACACCGCCGGCGCCGATCCGCCCGCGAGCGCCTTCAGGTCGGCGAGCGTGTCGACGACGCGCAAGCCGTGACGCGCCTGCAGCAGCTCGCGCACGGCGGCGCCGTCATAGACGCCGTCGTTGAGCGTGACGGTGTTGAACCATCGCTGGCCCGCGACCATCGCCGGCGTGCTCGGCGCGGTCGCGCCGGCGAAGCCCGAGCGCAGCGCCTCGTCGCGCTCGAGCAGAAGCGCGCGGCTGTCCTTCACCTTCAGCGTGGAGGCGATGTCCTGGTAAGTCTGCATGATCAGAATCCGACTGCTGCGTAGGAGATGGAGCCAGCGACTGGCGTGTCGGTCGCGTCGTAGAGCGCGACGACGAAGTGATCCGGCGCACGGCCGAGCACCTTGGCCTGCGCGAGCGTCGCGCCGCCGAGCTGCTGCACGACGACCTCGGGGACGTCGTAGAACGCGCGGTTGAAGGTGATGGTGGTGGGCCCGGCGCTCACTGCGCCCGAGCCGCGGTCGATCACGTCGGGCACGTCGACGTAGGCCTTCGCCTCGGGGATCACGAGCTGCTGGCCGACGGGATCGGGCGCCGACAGGCGCAGCCAGATCGAGGCCTTCGCGAAGCGATAGTCGCCCGGCGAGAACGTGCGGTAGGCGTCGAAGCCCACCGGCCCGCGGCGCGCCCACGTCGCCGCGAAGACCGCCGCGACCGCCGCGCTCTCGTGGATCTCCACGTCGCCGATCACCGCCTCCGCGGAGCCGGACGCCGCGCCCACTGTCGCGCCGACGAACGCCCACGCCTGCTCGCCCTGCGTGGAGTCCCACGCGTAGTCGGCATCGTCCCAGTCGAACGCAGCGCCCGCGCCCGGCGCGCCGAGATAGATCGCGTCGTAGCCTGCGGGCGCGGCGATCACGCACGCCGCCTCGCGCACCGCGGGGTCGCGGCGCGTGGCCGCGAAGAGATGCGCCGCCGTCGCGCCCTGCCACACGCCGATGGAGATCACGTCGTCGACGGTCCACGGGCACGCGACCGCGCACGTCTCGCCGGCCGACGTCGTCAGCGTGATCAAGCCGGTCGCGTGCGCGCGCCAGATCTGGACCCACGCGCCGCCGGCGGCGGTGAGCGTGAGCAGCGCCACGTCGCCGCTCGCGGCCGCAGCGGGACGCACGTCGAAGAGCAGCGAGTGCTCGGCGGGCGTGGCGATGGCGTACGAGAGCAGGCGGCCCGCGCCGACCCGCGCGCCGGCGGCGGTCTTGCACGGCGCGCTCGTCACCGCGATCGCATCGACGGGGTCGGCGCCCAGCCAGCCCTCGAGCGTGCCCGCGAGACGCAGGCCCTCCACGAGCGAGGCGGGCGCCGCGGCGAGGGCGGGCGCGATGTACTGGTCGAGGCGCGCGGTACCGGCGTCGCCGAGCGGCGGCGCCCACGTGCTGTCGCCGAGATCGCCCCACGCGGTGTCGACCTCATCCCATGTCGGGCTGTCGCCGACGACCGCGGCGGCGCGCGCGTTCATCCAGGCGCGCGCGTAGAACGACTGCGAGAGCGCGATCTCGTCGTAGTAGTCGCCGAAGGGCTGGCTCACCTCGCCGGTGCGATCGAGCAGCAGCAGGCCCGCATCGCGGGTGAAGTCGTGCGTCACGCCGTCCCACGACTCGTCGGAGAGATCGCGCTCGACGATCACGTTGCGGTCCGGCGTCGGCGCCTGGCGCGCGATCGTCACGCGCGGCGCCGCCGACGAGAGGCCCGCCTTCGAGCGCGCCTTGATCCAGAAGATCGCGTCGGCCTCCGCGCGGATCGGCCAGTTGACGGTGGTGCTGTCGCCCGAGGCGCGGTCGACGACGCGGCCCTGGTCGTAGGTGAGACCCGAGCGGATCTCGTAGCCCGCGTTGGCGTCGGCGACCTGCGTCCACTGGAAGCGGATGAGATCGCCGTTCGGCGCGGACTCGAAGCTCGCCACGTCGCCGGGCGCCACGACGCTGGCGGTGACGCGCGCGGTCGAGGCTTCCGGCGAGAGGCGGCCCTGACGGTCGACGGCGCGGATGAGGAACGTGACCGGCGCGTCGTCGTCGATCTCGATGAAGGTCGATGTCGCGCCGAACTTCGTCTGCACGATCGCGGCGTCGTCCCAGTCGGTGGCGGGCGAGGCGGCGCGGCGCAGGTCGTAGCCCACGACCTCCGGCTGGCCGCTCGCGGTCCAGGCCAGTGTGACGCCGTCCGCGCGCGCGACGGCGGTGAAGCCGGTCACCGCATCGAGCACGAGCGCGTCGGTGCGCACGGGCTTCCACGCGGTCGGCGTGAAGCGCCGCGCGCCGAGCACCTCCGGCGCGAGGCGCACCTCGTAGTCGGCGTCGTGATCGAGGCTCGCGCGGATGACGCCGGCGCCGGCGGCCGGATCGAGGAAGCGCACGCTCTCGGCGCCGGTCGCGCCGACGAGGCGGTACTCCGCGCGGAGCGCCGTGCAGGCGGGATCGGTCACCGGCGTCCACGCGACGGCGATCACCGCGAGCGAGCCGCCGGCCGTCGACGGCTCGGTGTCGGGGTGCACGTCGAAGCCCGCGACCGCGAGCGGCGCGAGCGAGGCGGCGGGGAGGTAGGCGGGCGTGGTGCGGTCGAGCTCGTCGACGGCGGCGTTCCACGCGTAGACGTCGGCGGCGATCTCGCGCAGGCGCAGGCTCGTGCGTCCGTTCGCCTGCGCCGATGCGCCGAGGATCTGGAAGGTCCGCGCCGCGCCGGCGAAGCGGCGCTGCGAGCGCCACACGATCCAGTCGCTGCCCTCGTGCAGCATGAAGCGTGCGCCGAGCACGACGGAGGCTTCGGCCTCCAGGCGCGCGCGACGGCGATGGATCTCGGCGATGCGCTGGGCCTGCGTCTGCGACGTGACGAAGCGCAGGTCGAGCGGCGCCTCGCGCGGCTCGCGGTCGGTGATGACGTCGGCGAGCGCGCGGCGCAGCGGTGCGGCCGCCGAGGCCCACAGCTGCGCGGGATCGACGAAGCGCGCAGACACCGCGTTGACGATGCGGTCGCGCGCCTGGTCGCGCTGGAAGCGTAGCGGCTCGCCGACGATGAGGTCGTCGTCGGTGAACTCCGCGAACGGGCCGATGCGCGCGACGCCCGGCTCGATGGTGGTGACGCCGGCGCGGTCGACGATCTCGCCGCCCATGCACGCGGCCATGTCCTCGAAGACCTTCGCCCACGGCTCATCGGCCGAGATCACCGCGCCGAGGCGGTAGCGCTTCTCGGTGCCGCCGGCCTTGAGCGCGACGTCCTCGTCGCACGCGTTGGCGCGCACGATGACCTCCTCGGGCGGCTCCTCGTCGAGCAGGCGTCCGGGGCCGACCATGAGCTGGGGCTGGCCGTCGTGACCGATGGCGTGGACGCCCCACGCGTAGTTCGCGCGGATGAGCTCGCCGTTCTCGCTCCACGTCCACGTGCTGCGGTCGGCGAAGCGCTGGGGCCCCGCGCCGCCGGCGACGGTGGAATCCTGGCGCGGATCGTAGAGCTTGGCGCCGCGCACGAGGAAGGTGATCTGCGGGCGCCCGTTCGTCCACACGGTCTCACTCTGGCGGTAGGCGATCGCCACCCACGCGCGGCCGTGCATGCGGTCCTCGGCCACCCAGCGCTCGGCGCGCGGGTCGTTCTGCGTGAGGAAGGTCGGCGGCGCGACGGCGGGGTAGACGCCGTTCCTGAACTCGATGGCGAGGCGCGACTGGCCGCCGTCCGAGAAGCCCGGCTGGTCGCCCTGCACGGTGAACGGGTAGTACACGTCGCCGACCCAGTAGCCCTCGAGCGCGTCGATTTCGTGCGAGGCGAGGGTGACGACAAGCGCCTCCCACTCGTTGCTGGCGCCCCAGTTGAAGGCGTCGGTGAGAGCGCCGCCCGTGCGGACGCGGCCGAAGCAGGCGCGCGCGGCGGTCTCGCCGATCTGCATCTGCGTGACGTCGGCCTGCGCGGCGGCGACTGCGTCCTTGACCTTCGGCGCGAAGAGCGCCGTCACCGCCATCGAGACGGCGGTGGTGATCGCGAAGTTGATGACGGCGGCGGCGATGGTCGCGGCCGTCGTCGAGAAGCCGGCCGCGATGAGTGCTGCGGCCGGCACGGCGCTCGCGTCCGTCGCGCCCGCCGCCCACAGCCACATCGCCGCGAGCGGCAGCGCGACCCTCATCGACAGGCGGCGCATTAGCCGACTTGCCATGCGTGCAGCAGCAGCGCGCGCGGCACGCGCACGAGGCCCGTGAGGCCCGGCGCGAGGATGCCGTCGTCGATGATCACGGCGATGCCGGCGATGCGGCGGTCGATGCGGGCGAGCCCGACGTCGCCGCGTCGCGCCTGCGCGGGCGCGATCTGCGGCAGGCGTGCGCCCACCGCGCGACGCAGCCCGCCGACCTGGCGCAGCGCCGCCAGCGCGCTCGCCTCGTCATGCCAGTCGGGCGCGTCGGCGAGGAGATCCACGTCGGTCTGCGCGCGCACGGCGCCCGCGCCGAACGACACGCAGTCGAGGGCGTGACGGCCCCATGCGAAGGGCGCGCGCGCGCACGCCTGCACGTACGCCGCGAGGCGTTCGGGCCAGTCCGCGCGGCGCTGCATGGCTCAGTAGAGCGCCACGGTGAGCGGGATGAGGCCGCCGCCGGCGCCGACATTGATCGCGCCCGGCAGCACCTGCGCGGCGGGCGCCGGCGGCTGCTTGCCCCACGAGAGCGTGGTGACGCCGGCGATGGCGGTGCGGCGCATGGAGCCGTCGCCGGGCCCGCCGAGCAGGCGCTGGTCTGCATCGCTGTTGAGGCGCACGCCCGTGCGCGAGAGATCGCGCATGCCGCCTTCGATGGAGATCTCGAGCGCGGCGTCGCCGCCGATCGTCTCGACCTCCTCGATGGTGTCGACGCGGCCGCGGTGGAAGACCGCGTAGCCGAGCGGCGTCGTGCCGGCGCGATCGAAGATCACCCGCCACAGCGTCACCGGGCGCTGGCGATAGGTCTGCGCCAGCACCGCGTCGGCGAGCTCCGGCTCGATGCCCGAGAGCGTGAGGCGGTAGCCCGCCGCGCCCGAGCCCACGTCCGAGGAGATCGGCGCGAGCAGCGCTGCCGCGCCGATGCCGGTGAAGGTCGCGCCCACGCCCGCCAGCTCCAGCGGGCCGTAGCCGGACCAGTAGTGGAAGACCTCGTCGAAGCTGAAGCGCGCCGCGGCCGCGATCACGACCTCGTCCTCGGCGAGCGCGTTCGAGGCGGGCAGGGGCAGGATCTTCATCGCTCAGCTCTGCCTTCAGGCCTGCGGGTGCTCGAGCGCGGCGAAGCGCGTCGTGGTGCGGTTGCCGGCGCGCACGCGCGGGCCGTCGATGGTGCCGGGGCGGATCTTCATGATGCAGCCGGCGTCGGCCAGCGTCACCGTCGCCGTCGACGGCACGAACGCCGGCAGCGGCGGCGCCACCTGCACGGTGAGCGCGCCCGCGCCGTTCGCCGCGACCGTCTCCTCGCAGGCGCACAGCGCGCGCTTCACGCCGTCCCAGACGAAGCCGACGAGATCGCTCGCGCCGAGCACGAAGCCCGCGGGCAGGCGCGTGAGGGTGAGCTGCGTGCGCGTGCTGTCGACGCTCCAGTCGCCGCCGCCGTCGACGGTGCCGTCGAAGGCGCCGCCGCCCGCGCGCACGAGGCCGGCGAAGCCGTTCGGGTACGCGAGCGGCAGGCGCTTGGAGGGATCGACGGCGATGAAGGTGCGCGCGCCGCCGCGCATCGAGCGCAGCCAGGCGCGCCACTCGCCGGTGTGCGGCTCGATGAGCTGCGTCGACTCGATCTCGGCGCGCCAGAGCGGCATGGCGAGCGTAACCGCGCCGATGCGCCCGCCGGCCTCCGGGTTGTGGGCCGTCTGCCAGTCGATCTCGAAGACCACGCTGGCGACGCGCGCGCCGCCGGACGGCATCGCGCGGGGGTAGGAGATGGTCATCGGAAGGCGCGCCGGCGCTTGGCTTCGGTCATCGTCGCCACCGTGCGGCCGGGCTCGCCGGTGGCCCAGGAGCGGAACTCCCGATACCGTTCATCCAGAATGCTGCGCAGCTGCGCGAACTCTTCCGCAGTGACGCCGGGCGCGAGCTGGATGACCGGCGCGAAGGTGAGCTGCGGCGCGCCGCCGCCGCGTGCGGCGCGCGTCAGCATCTCGTTGGTGCTGGCGGCGTCGAAGACCCGCCCGCCGCGGCCGAACTCGACGAGCTCGCGGCCGCTCTCGCCGACCATGGCGAGGCCCGGCGTGAAGTCGCCGCCCGTCGAGAAGCCGCTGATCTTCTTGGCCGGCGGCGAGGCCTTGCCCGGCGCACCGCCGCCGCCGCCCGTGACGGCGCCGACGATGGTGGTGAAGAGGTCGACGAGGAAATTGCCCTTGCCGCCCTTGCCCGACTTCGAGGAGGACGCGTCGAAGACCGACTGGAAGAACTTCTTGAGCTTGGCGACCGCGAGCGCCTCGAGATCGTCGAGCGAGGTGCCGACGATCGCATCGTAGAGCACGTCGCGCAGGAACTGCGCCACGATCGCCTTCGCGTCATCGCCGCTGACCTTCGTGCCGGTGCGCAGCGCGTTCTCGAGCGTGTCGAGCGATGCGCCGACGAAGTCCTCGATGTCGGCGCCCACGCGCGTGCGCGCGTCGTCGACGGTCTCGGCGATCTGCGCGAGCGCTTCCTTGAGGCGCTCCTGCGCGCGCGCCTGCGCTTCGGCGTAGTCCTCCGCCGAGATCGCGCCGGCCTCGTGCGCGCGCTTCAGGCGCACGACCTCGTCGGTGTAGATCTGCGTCGGCGTGACCGCGCGCGTGAGCAGCGACTGCACGTCGGCGAGGGCTGCGGTCCGGCGCTGCGCGACCTTCTCGGCCTCGGCGTCCGCGATCACCTCGGCGCGACGGCGTTCGAGATCCTCGTCGGTGAGGATGACGCCCTTCGCGCGCGCGGCGTTGAGATCGGCGAGCACGGCCTCGAGCCTGAGCTGCGCCTGCACCTCGGCCTCGGTCGCGCCCTGCATGCGCGCCTGCGCGGCCGCGAACGCGACGGCCGATGCGGAGGCGGCGTCCATGTCGGCGACGAAGCGCGCGAGGCGCTCGCGCTCGGCGTCGATCGCGGGGGCTGCCGCGCCGCCGCCGCCGGAGCCGCCGCCGCTGACGCCCGGCACGACCGGGATCTCGAACTCGCTCGGCGTGCGTCGCCGCTGGATCTCGGCGCGCGCCTCGTTGATCTGCACGAGCAGCGCCGCCGCACGGTCGCGCCCGGACTCAAGATCGGTGACCGTGCGCAGCGTGCGGATGAGGCCGCCGAGCTGGGGCGTCTCGCCGCCGCGCGCGGCGTCGCCGCCCTGGAGCACGGCGCTGCCGAACCGCTCGACGAGCGCGCGCCGTTCGCGGATCGCTTCCTCGGCGTCCTCGCGCAGGCCGACCGTCGACTTCTTGCCGGGCGCGGCCTGGAAGTCGCGCGCCTGGCGGAAGCTCAGCGCGATCGCGGCGGCGATCTTGGCGAGCTCGAGGAACGCGGGCGCCGCATCGAGGGCGGCCTGCTTGAGCTGCGTCGAGAGGATCTTGTCGGCCTGCTCCAGCTCGCGCGCGGTCTGCGCGGCGCGGCTGACGACGCTCTCCTCGATGATCAGGCCGGCGCTGATCGCCTGCTGCTGCATCGCGCGGAAGCCGTCGGCGCCGCGATCGAGCAGCGGGATGAGGTCGATGATGCCGAGCTTGTCGGCGACGTTGAAGGCGGTGCGCTTGTCGACGGTCTGCAGCGCCGCTGCGATCTTGAGCAGGCCGTCCTCGGCGCTCGTGAAGCCCGCGACGTCGTCCTTGGTGATGCCGACCCTCGCGAGGATGTCGAGCGAGCCCTGGCCGATGCCGTCGCGGATCTCGCCGAGGCGCACCACGAAGGTCTTGAGCGCGGGCTCGATGGCGGCCACGTCGCGACCCACCGCCGTGAACGCAAGCCGCGTCGCCTGCAGGAACTCGACGCTGACGCCGGCCTGCTTGGCCGCGCCCTGCAGCATGAGCATCTCGGCGCCGGCCTGCTTGGCCGCGCCCTGCGCCGCCGCGAACGCGCCGGTGAGGATGCCGACGCCGGCGGCCGCGGCGATGCCCACCGGGCCCATCGCCGAGAAGACCTTGCCGAGCGTGCCCGCGCTGCCGGCGAGGCCTTCGACTTTTTTCTTCGCCTCGGCGGCGGCGGTGTCGATCGCGCGCAGCGACGGCGGCACGGACTTCGCGCCCTGCGTGAGCGCCTTCTCCATGCTCGCGCCGGCGGCGCCGACCTTGGCGAAGTCGCGGGCGACGACGTCGGCGCCCTGGCTCGCGATCTTGAAGACCTTGCCGGTCATATGCTCAGCCCTCCGCGTTGCGTTCGCGCGTGGCGGCCGCGCCCGCGAGTGCGCCGGTCTCGACCGCCTGGCAGAGGTCGATCACGCGCTGGGCGTCGAGCGCGCGGTCGGGATCGAGCACGTCCATGCGTGCGATCGCCGCCGCCCAGTCGAGACCGACCATCACGCCCGTCATCCCGGCGTAGCGCCAGCTTCCGGCGTCGCCGGCGATGCGCCAGGCGAGGTCGCCTTCGTCGGTGCGAGGGGCGTGGACGTAGAGGGGGCAGCGTTCGCGGGGCTGTCCGTCGTAGCTGTCGGCGAAGCCGCCGGTGACGCAGGGCGCGAGCTGGGCGCGGCATCCGCTGCAGTGAGAGGCTCCGTCGCCCCATCGCCACGCGGCCCGCGCCCGGAGGCGTTTCCCTCGTCGGTCCAGATCTGCTCGGTGGCGGTGATCTGCAGACGGAAGAGCGCCTCCATCTGGCTGTCGGCGAAGAGCCACGCGAAGAGCGCGAAGGACGGCGCGACCGGCGCGCCCGCCTCGTCCTCGACGCCATCGACTGAGACGGCCGCGGCGTCGGCGACGAGCACCGAGCGCATGAAGCGCACGGCCGCCGCGCGCGCGTCCTCGTCGTCGCCGAGGGCGGCGATCTCGTCGGCGGCGAAGCCCCAGTCGTGCTTCGTCTCGCGGTCCTCCACGAGCGCGTTGAGCTCGCGGTCGACGCGCGCGAAGATCCGCGCGTGCGTGCGGCTGTCGAGCGTGCGCAGCGTCACCGCCACGCCGCGCCCGAGCGACACCGCACGCGGCGCAGGCGGCTGCTGACCGAACGTGATCATCAGGCGTACGCCGCCGTCTGGTTCTTGAGCGTGGCGATGAGCGCGGGCTCGGCGGCCTGCTGCTCGGCGCGCCACTGGTAGGTGACCGACACGCCGCCGGGCCCGGTGATCGGCAGGCCCTGCGGCGTGATCAGCACGCGCTTCATGTCGAGGTTGAGGAGCTTCGTGGCCGGCGCGCTCGGGTGCGACCACTCGAGCTCGAGGCGCCCCGGCGTCTCGGCGGCGGCGAGCGCCTCCCAGGTGGCGTCGCTGTAGCGGATGGTCATGTCACCCGAGAGCGTCACGTCGCCGGGATCGATGGTGCCGGGCGCCTCCGAGCCGTTGAGGTCGTTGATGCGCTCGAGGTTGTTGGAGAAGTTCAGCGACACCGAGGTTGTCGAGCCCATCAGCACGCCGTCCCAGCGCGCGAGCGCGCGCGCATTGGACGGCCGCAGCAGCGGGACCGCGCCCGTGACCACGCCCGCGAGGCCGGTCGTCTCGGTGACCTCGTCACGTCCGATGAGGCCGAGCGAGAGGCGCGGGTAGCCGTCGACCTTCTCGGCGCGCAGGCTCAGGGTGTTGCCCATCACGCCCTTCACGCGCCGCCAGTCCGTCGCCGAGAGCTTGCGCTGCAGCGTGGCGAAGGGCAGGGCCGCCGCGCCCGACTTGAAGACGTGCACGAAGTCGCCCGCGCCCGTCGTCACCGGCGAGCCGAAGAAGAGCTTCAGCCAGTAGCCCATCTCGGTGAGGCAGAAGGCGGCTTCGAGCGGGCCTTCGGTGAGCGGCAGCGACGGCGCCGAGCCCACCGGATCGCGCGCGTTGAGCAGGCCGCGCCCGAGCATGGGATCGTCGACGAAGCCCTTCGCCTGGCCGATGCCGTGCGCGTAGGCGGTGAGCGTCTGCCACGCCGTCGCGTAGGTGGGGAAGTCGGCCTGGAAGCCGAAGAGCAGCGTCGTGGCGCGCCCCTTGAGTTGCGGCATGATCTAGCTCCTTGGTTGGTCTGCAGCGTTGGTGATGGATGGACGGGTCAGGCGAGGCCGGCGATGGCGAGATCGCGCGCCGTGGCTTCGCGCGCGACGCCCTGCTTGATGAGGTCGGCGGCGTCGGCGCCGTCGCGCGGCGCGAAGACTGCGCCGTGCGCGATCTGCTCGCCGTTGACGCGGCTGATGTAGGCGAGCGCGACGAGGCGCTTCGGCGCAGGCGTCGGCTTCGGCTCAGGCTTCGGGGCGGCGTTGTCGATGTCGGGCATTAGGGTCTCCATGAGGGTCAGCCGAGAGCCGTCTCGCTCTCGAGCAGCAGGGTGAGGTCCAGCGCTTCGCCGGCGACGCCGGGGCCTGCGTCCTCGGCGACCTCCTGCCAGTCGCCGGCCGAGATCGCGGCGTCGTCGACGAGGCCGCCGAGCGAGCGGTCGGCCTCCACGTGCGTGGCGATCGTGTGGATCGCGGTCTGGATCACGGCGCGGCGCGCTTCGGCGTCGCCGCCGACCGCGCCGACGATGATGCGCGTGGCGTGCTGCACCTCGTAGGGGCGCGCGGCGCCCAGCAGCACGTCGAGCACGTCGGAGCGCCCGTTCGGCAGCGTGACCATCAGCGCCACGCCGCCGCCCTTGTCGGCGGTCGGCTGCGCGAAGGCGGTGTCGCGGGTGACGGCGTCGAGGCCGAGCGCGGTCGCGAGCGTGAGCGCCAGCGCATCGAGCGCGGCGACGTGGCGCGGCGTGGTCATCGTGCAAGCCCCTGGGCGGCTGCAGCGACGGTCATGCCGCTGAGATCCGTGCGCGCCTCGGCGATGTCGCGGCGCGTGGTGATCTGCGTGCCGTCCTCGCGCTTGGCCGCGAGTTCGTTGAAGCGGCTCTCGACGAGGCTCACCCAGATGCGGTCCGTGCGCGCGACGAAGCGGTCGTAGATCTTCTCGGGCGTGACGAGCTTCGGCACCCGCGCCTGCGGCGCGAGGATGAACATCGGCTCGATGCGGTCCTTGCCGGCCTTCGTCTTGGAGACGAGCGCGAGGATGAGGCGGCCGCCCTTGACCTTGATCGGCGTGAGCTTGCCGAACTTCGCCTCCGCGGCCTCGCGCAGCGACGCGCGCGACTTGCCGACCGGCAGCTTGATCTTGCGCGCGCGACCCACCGGGATGAGCAGCGCCTTCGCGCGGCGAGGGCGCGCGACGCCGCCGTCCTCGAAGTAGCGGCCGAAGACCGGGCTGCGGTTGAAGACGTAGGCCTGCGGCGTCTGGCCGGCGGCGAGCATCTTCGCGGCCTTCGGCTTGACCACCGAACGCCAGGTCTTGCCCATCTGCGGCGCGCGCGCGATGCCGGAGCGTTCGAGGTCCTGGCGTTGCAGGCGCTGCAGCACCTTCGAGACGTCGCTCGTGGCGACCCACATCGCCGCCGAGAAGTCGACGCGCGCGTTCTCGGCCTCGCGCTGGAGGCTGCCGAGTTGCTTGAGTTCGAAGTTCATGCGTGCGGGATCTGCTTCAGGCGTCCAGCACGACGTCGACGGTCCACACCTGGCGGTCGTCCTCGCGACGGCGCGCGACATCGACGGCGCGGAAGGTCTCGGCGCCGACCGTGAAGCGCGCGCCCCGCAGCGGCGCGTCGGGGATCGCCGCGACCGCCGCCTCGATGGTGGCGTCGGGCGTGACCGCGCGCGCCACGTCGATGCCCGCGAGGACATCGACGCTGCGCACGATGACGCGACACGCGACCGCCGCGCCGCCGCCGGCGGGTGTGTACGTCGCGGCAAGGCCGAGATGCGCGAAGGTCGCGGCCGTGAGGCGCGCGGTCTCGGCGTCGAAGTCGGCCATCAGAGCGGCGCGATCTGGCCTGAGGCGAGAAGCGGAGCTGCTTCCTCCGCGTTGAGCTGGATCGTATCGGCGGGTTGGTCGTTCTCAGCAGCCTTCGCCACGACGAGCGGCGACAGCACTGCCGCCTTCGTGACGACGCCATCCTTGTCGCGCACTTCATCTTCAAGCAGCGTGCAATGCACGATCGTGCCGCGCACGACGGTGTACGCTGTCGGTCCCCGCGCCTTCGACGCAGGCGGGGGTGGGGACGCGATGAGCGGGGCTGCAGGTTCGGGAGGCATGCGTTCGATCTCCGATTGGGTGTGCGTTCAAGAAGCCTGCGCCGCATCCCGTGAGGAACGCGGCGCAGTCAGGCTGGAGGTTCGCTCCGTGGTTACAGGACGCGCGCGCGGAACGTGGCCGCCGGGCGCGAGAGCACCATCAGCGGCGCCGACATGGCGAGCAGCTGACGCTGGCCGGGGTTCTTCTCGACCCACGACTTCGCCGCGAAGTCGACGCTCGGATAACCGAGCTCGGCATCGGGGATCGCGCCGAAGGCGCGCGTCTGCGAGCCGTCCGGTGAGTTGTTGCCCATCAGCACCGTGCCCGCGGCGAGCACCGACTTCTCGGTGTCGTCGGCCGGATCGACGTACCAGTTCATGTACGTCCACAGGCGCGTGGTGGTGTTGAGGTAGCCGACCAGCTCACCGCCCTCGGTCGCTTCGGGGATGAAGTTGGCTTGCGCCGCGGTCCCGCGCAGCGTCGTGTCGACGGCCGTCTTGAAGAGCGGATCGGCGACGAGCGCCGCCCACGCGTCCGGCGTCATGACGATGTCGGTCGCGGGAAGGCCCGAGTTCTGCAGGAACGTCTGGCGCCAGGTGATGAGGTTGGCGACCGGACTGATGCCGGCCTGACCCCAGCGCGCCGCGCCCGCGAGCGTCACCGTGTGGCCGCCTGGGCGCGTGAAGTCGACGTTCACGGCCGGATAGCCTTCGCCGGTCACCGTGAGAATGCCGTCGTCCAGCGCGTCGGCGGCCATCAGCTCGAGACGCCGCGTGTTGAGCGTTTTCTGGTCGGTCAGCTCTTCCTTCAGGATCGCCGCTTCGCGCATGAGCGGCGTCATCGCCGGCGCGCCGCCGACCTGCTCGCCGATCGCGCGCTTCAGCGGGCGGTTGATGTCGGGCTGGCGCAGATCCTTGATCATCGCCGGCGTGAAGCGGTCGGTGCGGTAGCCGGGCGAGGCGACGAGCTTGCCGGGCACGTGCGGCGCGACGAACGGCGCGACGCGGCGTCGCTTGATCTCGACGTCGAAGAGGATCTCCTCGGTCTGCGACGTGATCACGTTGCGGAAGAACGTCTCGAGCAGGAACGGCTTCGGCTCGACGATCGCGCGGATCGTCGCGGCGATGGCGCCGGTGGTGTAGATGTCCATTGTGGTCTCCGGGTGTGAGAGGGCTGTCGCTTGCGGCGACGGCTGTGTTCAGGCGGTGGGGGCGTCAGCCGTTATGCGGGCTGCGCGGGCACGACGAAGATGCCGCGCTGCGCGAGCGTCCGGCGGAAGAGCGCGGCGGTGATGCCGGCGCCGAACACCATCTTCGATTCACGGAAGAAGCCCGTGTAGAAGACGAAGGCGGACTTGTCGCCGCCGGAGGCGTCGACAGCTTCCGGCAGCACGGCGACCGGCGTCTGCGAGCCGTCGGCCGCGGCCGAGAGCGACAGCGTGTACTTGCCGCTCGCGGTGATCTGGCCGAGCAGCGCGCCGGCCGCGAGGTTCTGGCCGCTGATGATAGTGACGGCTTCGCCGAATGCCTCGGCCATCTGCGGCAGCAGAAGGCCGTTCGGATCGAAGACGGCTTCAGAGGTTTTTCCAACCATGACGATGTGACTCCGTGAAGTGTGATGAGGCGCGCGTCAGACGACGGCGCTGAGGGTGCGTGAGGCGCCGCTTACGCGACCTTCTTGCCGGTGGCGGCCGCGTGCGATGCGGCGATGAAGGCCGCGGCCTTCTCGTCGTCGGTCTGCGGCTTGCGCGGCGCGCTCGCGCCGGTCCCGAGCTTCGGGTCGGGCACAGAAGCGAGACGGCTCGCCGTTGCGACCGGCGCCGCCTTCAGCGCGGCGCGCGCGGCCTTCACGGTGAGACCGCTGAAGGCGAGCTCCTTGGCGAGGCCTTCGCGACCCTTCGCTTCCGGCAGGTCGAGGATCGCCTTCGCCTTGGCGACGGGGTCCGCAGGTTCTTTCTGGGGCTCTTCCTCGGGCGAAGGGACTTCCTCGCCTTCGGCCTTCGACTTGGCGGCCGGCGCGGGCTTCTCTTCCTCGGGATCGGTCGGGGCGACCTCCTCGCCTTCCGCGGCGGCGTCGGTCGTCTCCGGCGTCTCGCCTTCCGCTGCTTCCGTCTCGGCGGTCTCGCCTTCCTCCATCACGCCGTCGATGAGCGTGAGCTTGTCTTCCGGGGCGAGATCGCCGTTGCCGATGATCTCCTCGATCTTGGCGACTTTCTCGTCGGGGGTCATCGCAGTCACCCGCGACATGGCCTTGTGGTTGCGCCGCATGGCGGGCTCCTGTGCTGATGCGCCGGGGAGGGTGGTCGTCTTCCCGTGCGCCGGCGCGCGGACGGGAGACGTGACGGGTGCGGCCGCGACCACGGGGGCCACGGTGCGCTTGGCGACGTGCGCCTTGAGCTGAGCGAAGGCGTTGCGTTCGGTGGCGATCGCGTCGACGAGGCCGATGGCGATGCCCGATCGCTGCGGCTCGTCATGCAGCGCCATGTAGATCGCGGCCTGCGTGTCGATGGAGGCGTCGGCGCTCATCAGCGGACGTCCGCGCGCCACGTCGGCGACGAAGCGGCGACCGCATTGATCGATCTCGGCCTGCAGGTCGGCGCGCGCGGCTTCGTCGAGCGGCTTCCACTCCGCGCCGTCCGTCTTCTTCGCGCCGAACTGGATGCCGGTGACCTTGACGCCGTGCGCGGCGTTCGCGGCGGACGTGTCGTAGTGGACGATCACCGCGCCGATGGAGCCGACGAGGCTGACGGGCGAGGCGACGATGCGATCCGCCTGGGCGGCGATCCAGTAGGCGGCCGAGGCCGCCATGTCGGCGTAGACCCAGATCGGCTTGCCGGACGGGCCCGACGCCTCGCGCAGCTCGCGCATCGTGCGCGCGGTCTCCTCGAGGCCTGCGGCGACCACGCCGCCGGGGCTCTCCATGCGGATGAAGACGCCGCCGACGCTCGCGTCGGCCATCGCCTCGCGCACGGCGTCGTTGATGAGGTCGTAGCCCCAGAAGACCTCGCCGCACGCCTCGAAGCCGCGGTCCATGAGCGGGCCGGTGACGTTCATGCAGGCGATGCCGTCGCAGATCGCGTAGCCGAGGCCCTCGGCGCTCGGCGCGCTGGCGTAGCGCGGCGCGTAGCCCTGCGGCTTCGCGGGCTTGATCAGCGGCTCGACGATCATGTCGCTTTCAGGGTCGGCCTTGCCGACACGGGCAAGCGCGCCGAGCGGATTGGCGATCCAGGAGCGCGGGCGCGTCATCACGTGTGCGTCGAGCGCCATGGCGCGGCGCGCGAGCGTGTCGGCGCCCGACGCCGTCATCAGCAGCGGGCGGCCCGCGTAGCGGGCGATGGTCTTCATCGGCATGTGATGCAGCCCTACGGGTTCGCCGGAACGGCCGGCGGTTGCGGGATGTCGGACGGCGGGACGACGCCGTAGATCGCGGCAGGGGTCGCAGCGATGCCGCGCGCGGCGCGCTGCTCGGCCTCGTAGCCGAGCTGGTCGAGCACATCCTCGTAGTCGACGCCGCGCTCGGCGCATTCCTGCTCCAGCGTCGACATGCACGTGTCGATCGCCATCTGCGACGCCTGCACGTCCTTCGTCGGATCGATGGAGCCGCGCGCGGGGCCGATCCACAGCGCGCGACAGTAGGCTTCCGGGCGTTCGTGGAACGCGGGCGCGCCCGGCGGCGGCGCGATGTAGCCGCGCTCGAACGCCTCTTCCATAACGGCCATGTAGAGCGGCGCCGCGCACGACGCGATGAGCCCGGCGCGACGCGCCTGCACCGTGCGCCAGACCTCGTTGAGCGCGGCGCGCGCCGACGAGTAGTTCGTGCGCGAGAAGTCCATCGAGAGCTGCTCGTAGGACAAGCCCAGCGCCGAGGCGATCGTCTGCAGGAAGGCCGCGCGGAACGCGACGTAAGATCCGGTCGACCGCTCGGCGGTGTTCATCTGGATCTCGTCGCCGGGCGCGAGCACCGGCACGCGCAGGCCGTTCATCACGACCGGCATCTCTTCGTAGAGCGATGTGCGTTCGTCGAGCAGGTACTGCGCCGACGACGCGTCGTCGGTGGAGATCGCTGCGGCGATCGCGGCCGCATCCGAGCCCGTCTTCACGAACGCGCCGAACATCGCGTTGAGCACCGCGTTCGACAGCTCGCTCTCGGTGTAGGTGGAGAGCTGCTTGAAGCCCTGCAGGATGGAGGCGAAACGCGTGACGCCGCGGGTCTGCGCGGCGCGCTCGTGCTCGAACCAGTGCACGATGACCGGGCGGCCCCAGTCGGTCTCGTACGGCACGCGCTCCCACTCCAGGCTCGCTGCGTTGAACGGCCAGTCGAGCGGGTGGCGCTTCTGGATGTGATAGGCGACGGGCGCGCCGTCGAAGTCGGTCTCGATGCCGGCGCGCAGCGTGTCGGTGTCGACCTCGCCAAGCGGGTTGGACAGACGGTCGGGATCGATCACGTCGAGGCACGTCGCGTAGCGCGCGCCGCGCAGGAGGTTCTCTTCGCGGAAGCCGAGCACGCCGAGCGCCTCGCCTTCGGGGCCCGCTACCTGGCGCGCCATCAGCGTGAGCATCGACGCGAAGTTGAGCTTGCGCTGGCGATGGCAGAAGCGGCGCGGATCTTCGGCCCATGCGCGGAACTCGCGCTCCATGGCGCGGCCCAGCGCGCGCGACGCAGTGCGATCGATGCCGAGCGCCTCGCCGTCGGGCTTCGCCGCGAGCGTGAAGCGATGGCCGACGATGAGATCGCCGGAGCGCTGCACCGCCGAGGCCGCCGCGCCGTCGTTGCGCACGAGGTCGCGCGCGCGGGCGACGATGGCGTCGCGCTCCAGCAGGAAGTCGGCGTCGGCGCTGGCGATCTGCGGCGCCCACAGGCGCATCTGCTGCGACGTGCGGCTCGCGCCGTCGTAGGAGGTCATCGCGCGCGAGGAGCCGGCCTTCACGCGCACGCGCGGCTTCGCGGCAGGTGTCGTGGGCGTCATCGTTGTCATCCGCCGAAGTAGATCTTGAGGGCGCGGCGGCGCGGCACGCCGGCGAGCTCGCTCTGCGCGCGGGCGAGCGCGCCTTCGAGTTCGTCGATGGTCATCGCGGCGTACTCCACGGCGCGGCCGGCGACGGAGATCTTCGTCACCTGGCGCCCGGCGCGACGCTCGGCGAGCGCCTGCTTGATCGCGTCGACGTCAGCTTGCGTGGTCACGACTTGACTCCGTTGAGACGCGCGAGGCGGGCGAGGCGCGAGACGACGGCGCCGGGGTTCGGCGCAAGTGTCGCGGCGGGTGCATCCGGCATATCCTCCGCTTCGCCGGATGCGATCGGCGTGCGCCCGACGTCGGCTTCGCCCAGGGATGGAGGCGCAGCCGACGCTGACGGAGGACCGAAGGGGGGACCGAGAGCTGCGCGCGCGTTCTCGAGATCGCGCGCGACGAGGTCTAGGAGCGGCGCATCGCCCGAGGGCAGCGCGCGCGCGGCGAAGAGCTGCGCCCACTCGGTCGCGCCCCAGCGTTCGAGGCCCTTCGACCAGGCGAGCGCGTAGGCGTAGACGGCGAGGTCGAGCTGCTCGTTGGGACGGCCCGGCAGCTTTTCCCACCAGCCGAGCGCGCCGGGGCGCTTGGAGCGGCTGTCGCGGTACACTTCGGCGGTGAGCTGCTTGAAGTGCTCCTCGCTGGAGTCCTGCGTGAAGTAGAGCCCCCACGCCGCGCGCTCGCCGGTGGCGTGCGCATCGAGGCCGCGGTGGAGCATGTCGTAGATGGTCTTCTTCACCTCGTGGCCGCCGACGAGCCACACGCGCGCGGTGATCTTCTTGCCGGCGGCGTTCTTGGCCCACGTCTGGCCGCCCTCGACGAGCGGCAGCGCGCGCGGGTTCGACGCGCCCTTCAGCGCACGCAGGCCCGACGAGCGCTTGACGAACGCGTAGACCTTCGCGGTGCGGCCCATGCCGCCGCCCGAGTCGATGCCGAAGGCGTCGAAGCCGAGCGGCACGGTCGCCTCGCCCGGCCAGCGGCGCGAGATGACCTGCGCGAGCTCGGCCCACGGCGCGTCGGTGAGCGTGTCGCCCTCGATGACGCCCCAGTCGAAGCGCGCGCCGGCCTTGTCGGGGCCCCATGCGTACGCGGCCCATTCGAGGCGGTCGTTTTGCACGTCGCAGGCGCCGGTGATCATGCACGCCCACGCCGGCACGACGCCGCGCGTGACGTGAGCGCCACGCGCCTCGAAGAGCGCGACGTGATCGGGCGCGTCGGTGGCGGGGTCCCACGCGAGCGCGAGCTTCTGCTGACGGAAGGTCTTGAGCGCGACGCCGCCCTTCGCCTCGGACTCCGCGGCCTCGCGCAGCAGCGCGCCCCACGGCTTGAACGGCGAGTAGACCTGGCTGAGCCAGAAGCCCGGATCGCGACCCGCGGGCGCGCGCGCGCGCATCGCGGCGAGATCCTCGTGGGCGAAGCACGTCGGCGGGACGGGGCCGACACTCTCGTCGGGGTGACGGCGCACCCACGCGCCGCGCGCGAGCATGTCGGTCTTGTCGAGTTCGGTGAGCAGCACGCCGCACGCCTGGCACGGCAGGACCGCGCCGCCGGGCGCGGCGTCGTCGCGCTGCAGGCGGTCGAAGTCGAGCGTCTGGTAGCTCTCGCAGTGCGGGCAGGGGCAGTAGAACTCGCGCCGGTCGGAGGCGTCGTAGCGCGCGGTGATGCGGCACGTGCCGGTCTCGGACGGCGTCGAGATGAGCAGGAACTTCGCGTCGGCGTGACCGTCCGCGCGCGTCATCATCTGGTCGATGGGATCGCCGCGGCCGCCGGCGTCTTCCGGGTACTCCGAGATCTCGTCGGCGATGCCGCGCTTGATCGACCGCGCCTGCAGGCCCTTCGACGACGAGGCGGTCGTGATGACCAGGAATCCGCCGCGGAAGCGCTTGAACGACGAGGTCGAGCCGAGCCGCGAGCGATCGACGACGTCGAAGACCTTGCCGCGGAGCGCAGGCGTGGCGTCGAGCGTCGGCTCCCACTTCGTGGCGTTCCACTTGCCGATCTCGTCGAGCGACGGGAGCAGCAGCATCATCGGCGCGGGGTCGACGTCGGCGGTCTTGCCGATCCAGTTGAGCGCGATCTCGGACTTGCAGATCTGCGAGGCGATCTTGCACGTCACGGTGCGTGCCGGATGCTCGGGATCGAGGCAGTCCATGATCTCGATCGCGAACGGCGTCTTCGCGTTCGACCACTTGCCGGGCGCAGACGAGCCTGACTCTTCGGCGACGAAGCGGCGCGCCTCGGCCCACTCGGCGGTGGAGTAGAGCGGCTCGGGCGCAGCGGCGCGCATGAGCGCCTGCGTGAAGCGGCTGCCTGCGGCGAGGCCGGGGATGGCTGCGCGCGATCCCGGTTTCGGGGGCGCGAGCGCGTGTGCGACGTTCACTCGGCGGCGACCTTGTCGGATGCGACGGGCGTGTCGACCGCGGCGTCGTCGAAGGTGAAGCCTGCGGTGTCGCCGGGCGCGAGGCGCGCCACGAACGCGACCTGCGCGTCGTTGAAACCGCGGCGCAGATGGCGCGCGATGAGCGGCACGCGCTCCTGGGTGAGTTGCAGATCGCGTGCGAGGCGCTCAGCGGTGGCGAGGACCGTCGCATCGTAGGCCTGGCGCATCTTGGCGACGGCGTCGTAGATGCGCTCCTCGACGTCGACGACCTTGATCAGCTCGCCGGCGCGCTCGGCCAGCTCCAGCGCGGCGAGATCGCGCTTGATGCGGTCGTGATCTTGCTTGGCGGAGACCGTGGTCTCGATCGGCGCGGCTTGCGGCGCGTTTTTCGACGCGTCGGCGGCAGATTGCGAGCGCAGGGCGAGCTTTTGGAGCGCGAGTGCGCGTTTTTCTTCGTCCAGGTGACCGGCGAGCGCCTCGAGCGAGCGTTGCGCGTCGATCCGGCCGTCCACATCGACCACCAGGCGGCCATCGAGCAGATATTTCGACACCATCTGCTGCGACACGTCGCAGAGCTGGGCGAACTGGCGCTGGTTCAAGCGGGTTTCACCACCGCGCACGGCGTTTTCACAACCGTTTGCGCGCTCTGGCCCACTAGAAATGCCAAACGCGGCTTCCTCACCGTATAGCGTTTTGAGCCAGAGAGGACCCGCGCGGCACGGTCGAAGGTATGGGCCGCGACGATCACGTCGCGGCCCTCCCGTTCGATCACGTGGTTAGACCGGCACGCCGGTATCGACCGGAGCCGGTTCGGCGGGCGCCTCAACCACGGGCGGCGGCTCCGGATTACCCGCAGGCGCAGCCGGAGTGTTCGCGACGGCGGCCGCGGCGATCACGGTGGTGTTCGCCTTGAAGCCCGCGAGGATCTCCTGCAGCGCCGGTTCGTTGCCGATGTTGGCCTGCACTTGTGCAGCGAAGTTGTTCACGACTGCGATGATGGCGTTCGTCGCGTTGGTGTCGGCGACGACCTCATCCTTCAGGGCCTGGATGATTTCGGTGATCATGGTCTTCAGTTCTCCTATGCCGGCAAGGATCAGCAAGGCGAGACGCGTTTCGTTCGGGAGCGCGGCGAGGATGGCATCGTCGACGGTAATCTTCATTCCGGCCTCCAAACGCGTCGGGCCGCGCTTCGTGAGAAGACGCGGCCCGATGGCGTTGCTTGCGATGTGCGGAAGCCCGAACGCAAAAACGGCGGCCCTTATGTAAGAGCCGCCGCTTCAGGCGCACGGGTGATCCGTATCTAATTTACTACATCGCGGGGGGCGCCCGCGTCAAGCCCCCACACGAACGACAGCCGCTCGAGACCGAGGCGCACTGTCTGCACGATTGCCGCCTCCGCACGTATCGGCTTCGCGATCGGCACGAGCCCGCTACGCGCGAGCACCGACACCGGCGTATCGTAGACCACCACCTCGAGCACCACGCGACGCTCCACGGGTAGAAGCGCCTTGAGGCCCGCGTTCATCTCCGCCCAGGCGTCACAGCCGACATCGATCCAGCACGACTCGCCGACGCTCACCGCGCGCGGCCCGTCGTAGGATGCTGTGATTGCAGGCGGTTTCACCGCCCGGTCATGCAGGCGCACGAGTTTCGACGCGGCCCGCACATGCAGCGCGTCCAGCGGGGCAGGGTCACCCACGCGCGCCGGCCGCGCGAGCCGCGCGATCGGCGAGTTGCCGTCGAAACGCACCACCCACGCAGGCGCGCTGTTATAGCCCGGCGGCGTCGCCGCGCGCTCGATACGGAACGATCCCTTCACGGCGCGGAACGCGTTCGGCATCGCGGCCGAGGTCTCAGCTGCGGCCTTCCCCATCTCATCGATGCGACGTTGCACCGACGAATCAGCCTTCGCCCTGATCTCATCCGCAGCAGCACGATCGCCCCCATCCTCCACCAGCTTACCCGCGCGCTTGTCCGCGCTCTCCACGCGTCGCGCTGCTGCGGTGGCGTCGAAGCTCGCCTTAACCCGTCCATTGCGGTCGCTCATCTTCGATGTCTCTCTTCTGTTTTTCTGTGAGTGACGAAAGTGACGATATTTACGACCTTCAACGCATGCGAACGGACAAGCCCCTTCCTCCATGCGTTTAAGGTTCGCGGCACTATCGGCACTTTCGTCACTTTCGGTTGCGGCCCATGGGGTCGGGGCAGTGCCGATCAGTGCCGATAGTGCCGATTTCCAGCGTCGCGCCGACACGCACGCCTGCGGCGGCTGCGGAGCGGGCGAAATTCACGGGCCGGATCGGCACTATCGGCACTGATCGGCACTGATTTTCAGGGAAGATCGCGCGCAGGCTCATGGTTCGACAGCCGCCTTGCGTCCGCGCGACACGCGATCGGCCTCGCGCTCATAGGCCGTTGTGCGCGCCTCTTCGGTGAGGTCGAGGCCGGTGCGATAGGTGATCCCGTTGGACTTGCGCTTGCCGTAGCCGCGGTCGGTCAGGCGGCGCCCGAAGATGTTGCCGCCGATGGCGTCCATCCCCTCGGCCTTCGACCAAGCCTCGAACGCATCGTGCAGCAGCGTCGCCGACACCTCGCGCCCTTCGCCCTTCACGCACCACTCCACGAGGAAGCGGCCGACCGCATCGCTCTCGGTGCGGTACTCCTCGCTCGCATCGAGCACGGCCGCCGGCGCTTCGAGACCGCCGCGTTCACGCCAGTCAGCCCAGCCCTCGAGCAGCCAGGCGAAGATCCCGTCGCGTTCGGCGATGAGCTTGTCGCGCAGCTTGGGGTCGCGTTCTTCCGGCGGGATCTGCACGCTCCACGGCACGAGCCGGATGCGCCGCCAGATGCCGTCATCGCCGCCGCGCACGGACGGCCGGTTATTGCATGAGAGGAAGACCTTGAAGTTCGGCCGGAACTCGATCGGCTTCTCATGCAGGTCGCGCACGACCATCGGCTCGCCGCCGGTGATTTCCTTGATGATGCCTTCTGCGAGACGCGCGCCGGGCGGCGGCTCCGACGTGCGCACCATCCGCGGCCGATAGGCGAGGCGCACGATGTCTGGCTGCGGCGCCGAGCCCGAGCTGCGATCGTTCGCGAGGAACGACGTGACGCTCACGCTCATGGCCAGCTCGCCCATCACGTCTGCGACGACATCGAGGAAGGTCGACTTCCCGTTCGCGCCGCCGCCGTGGAAGACGATCATCACCTGGTCCGACACGCTGTCGACGAGGCATGAGCCCACGCAGCGTTGCACGAAGGCGCGGATCTCCGGGTCCGGCAGCACACGCTCCACGAACGCGCGCCAGTTGGGTGCGAGGGGCGGCGCGGGCGCCTGCGGGTCGAAGCCCGCGGCCGCCATCCGCGTCATGTAGTCCTCGCGGCGGTGGGGCCTCAAGCGCGGCTCCATCGTCGTGAGATCGAGCACGCCGTCCGGCAGGCAGAGGAGCTCGGCGTTCGCGTTCCAGCCTTCGAGCGGGTGCGCGAGGTGCGGCATCGCCTGGCTCACCATCGCGTTGAGCCGCGCGGCGTTCGCGCTCTGGCGCGCCCATGCGCGATGATGCTTCACCGCGTCCTTCAGGTAGTCATCGTCGCCGGCGGTCTTGAGCTCTTCGTCGAAGGCCTTCGCTTCGTCGCGGATCGCGCGCGCCACGCGTTGCGCCGCCAGCATCACCAGCACGTCGCCGTCATCGAGCGCCCAGCGCTTGCCGTCCCAGCCGTGGCGGCCCACGCGCTGCGTTTCGCGGAAGTCGACGCCGACGCGCGCGATGAAGCGCTCGGCGTTGCCGATGTCGTCACGCCCGAGATCGCCGAGCGCGCGATCGTCGACCACATCGCCGATCGTCGGTGCATCATCGTCGCTGCTCAACCTGCCACCCTCACCAGATCCGTCATGTCGTTCCCCTGCGGCGGCAGCATGATCTTCACGTCGCTGGCTCCCGCCAGCTTCCACCAGTGCGCCGCGAGCACGCCGGACACCTGCGCGCGCCGCGTCGGCGTGATCGTCGTCTCGAATCGCGTGCCCGCATCAACGATGAGCCCGCGCATGTCGTGATCGACGACGATGAGCACCGGACCGCCGTGCGGGATCGTCGCCGCCGGCATCAGTGGGTCGGGGCAGGGGCGACGCCAGTCGACGCCGCCCCACACCCCGCGCCCCATGCCGCCCTGCAGCCTGTCGAGGCTGAGCGCGGCATAGACACCCGCGCCGCGTCCCGCCGCCTTCGCAGCGATCGCTGCAGCGGCGCCCGCGAGCGCATTCTCGATTCCTTCGCCGACAATGAGCACGTCGGTCGCCCGCGCGGGCGCCACGAGCAGCACGCCGCCGGGGCGGCCTTCATCGTCGACCGTCAGGCCGTGCATTTTCTTCGCCGGCGTCAACCGCGCCTTGCCGCGTCCGTCTTCGGCGAGGTGCGTCACGTGCACGCCGAGGATGCGCCCGTCTGCAAGCATCAGCGGCGCGATCATCGCCGGCGTCACCGCATCGGGCGCGCGCGGCCAGCAGCCCTCGATCTCCGGGTCATACCAGGGCAGCTTCGCGTGGAATCGCACCCGGCCGGCGACGGCGTCCGCATGCGCGCGTGTCGCGCCGCGGTGCATCAGGTAACGCACGACGATGGTGTCGCGCGCTGGCCGCGAGGCGTCCCACAGGCGCCGCGCGCGTTCGATGCTGTCTTCGTCCGCATCGCCGGAGCGCGCGACGCGCTCACGGTGCGACTGCGCCTTGCGCGCCGCTGCTGCGCGGCGTTGTTCGTCGGCGTCGCGCGCCACGTTCTCGCGCGTCGCCACTTCGTCCACATGGTAGCCCGCCAGCTCGCAGGCCGCGGCGAACGGCGTGCAGCCCGCGAACTTCGACCACAGCGCGATCGCGTCGCCCTTCTCGCCGCACTTGTGGCAGCGGAAGCCGCCGTCGCAGACGCTGAAGTCCTGCTTTCCGTCACAGAGCGGGCAACGCCGCGCACGCGCCCAGCCATGCGCGCCGCCGCCGCGGATGACCGCGCCGCACTTCTCCGCGACGTCGCGCGCGCTGGAGCGGCGCGCCTCGGCCCAGACCTGCTCTGCGGGGATGAGCGGCCGACCTGAATGAGTCATCGTCGTCACAGCAGGCCCGCCTGCCGTTCGCGCTTCGCCGGCGGCGTGCTGTCTTGCGCACGTGCGAGCGCCTGGCGCTCGGCGATCGGCAGACCCCACTCCGGCCACAGATGCGCCTTGCAGCGCCGCTCGAAGCGCATGCGTTCGGGCGGGCCCCAGCCGTACGCGCCGAACGCCTTGCACACGCTGCAGGCTTCGTCGGGGAAGCGCACGCGCTCGCTCAACGTCGCACTCGCTTCGGCGCGTGCGTGAGCGCCAGCGCCGTCGCACGTGGCAGCAGCTCTGCAAGCTCCTGCGTGAGACACGCCGCGACCGCTTCCGCATTGCCTTCCACGGTGATGTCGTTGAGCGCGAGCTTCTCGGCCGCATCGAGCAGCGCCGATCCCGCCTCGCGCCAGTGCGGATGGCGATCGAGCACGAGGCACAGACTGCGGATGGCGCGGGCGTGGATGGCGCCGGGCACGTTGTGCTCGGTCTCGGTGATGCACATCAGCGCCGTGATCAGCGTCTCGGCCCCGAACGTCCGCAGGCAGCGGTAGAGCATCGCCACGGCGAGGGTCTCGCCCGGCGCGATCTTGCCGGCGTGCTTGGGGTAGGGCGCGATCGTCACGCCCGCCCGCGCACAGACGTCGGTCAGGGCGCGCGCAGACGCCTCGCCCGCGACGAGCGCCGCACGGTGCGTGCTCAACGGCGACATGCGCGTCGTCGTCGCGTTGATCGCCTTGAACGCCGCCGCCTGCGTGGCGACGTCGGCCTGGATGATCATCGCCGGCACCATGTCGCAGCCCAGCGCTGAGGCGGCCGTCGCGCGATGGCGGCCGTCGATGATCGCGTAGCGGCCGCAGAGCGTCGGCGCGACCACGAGCGGCGTGAAGTGCTTCCAGTCGAAGGCGGCGATGATCTGGCGGATGTTGCGCTCGCCTTCGCTGGTGATCTCGCGCTGGTAGCTGCGGTCGACGACGCAGTCGGCGAGCCTGATCCAGTGCAACTCAGGCGCAAGGCCGAGATTGGCGTTCGCGGGCGCGGTGAAGCCCGCCGCATCGAGCGGCGTGAGCGTGCCCTGCTTGTGAAGGTCGGGTGCGTCAGCCATGACGGCGGCTCTCCGTGCGTGTGGCCATGTAGGCGAGGAAGCGTTCGGTGCTGCGCACGAGCGCCTCGGCGTCGGGGCGTCTGCCGCCCTTCGCGATGGCGCCGTGCACGGCGCAGTAGCGCGCGAAGAGCGGCGAGGCCTCCGGGTCGCACGCCGCGCCGCACGCGAGCAGTGGCTCGCCGCGCGCGTCGTCGTAGGGCCACGCGCACTGCCCGGCGTCGAGGTCGCGCATCGCCGGCCGCGTCTGCGTCGCGCGCAGGGTGAAGACTGAGGCGTCGAACGCCGAAGTCTCACGCGGCGGCGCATCATCGACGGTGCGTTCGCCGCGCGCCTTCGCCCGTACGGCGGCGGCGGAGCGGACGCGCCCGCCCGTGGAGCCGTCGCCTGCGAGCTTGATGCCGAGCGCCCATGCCTTCGAGATCACGCCGTTCTTCGTGCGGCCGTTGCCGATGCCGGCGGCGATCGCGCGCGCGCTGAGGCCCTGATTTATGAAACGCCGCAACGTCTCGACTTCCGCATCGCTCCAGATCGTCATCGCCGCGCCCGTGCGTTGAGCGCAGCGTGCAGCGCCGCCGCATGACGCAGCAGTTGCTCCAGGGCGATCACTGCCGCCTCGTTGCGATCGTCGAAGAGCGCCTCGGTCGCAGCGTGCGCGACGCGCAGCAACGCCGGCTTGAGCACGCTCACGTCGCGCGTGTCGCCGCCGTCCAGAACCACGCCGCCCCGTTGCGCCACCAGCGCATCGGAGAACGCCGTGATCGCGAGATCCGGGTCGCGCTCGAGCCGGCAGACCTCGCGCCAGGTGAGTTCCTTCTGCCGGTCGCCCGCGTCGGGATCGGCCGCTTCGTAGAGCCGCTTGGCCTTGATGCCGCTCGCGGCCTCGACGCGCTTCACGCCGCCGCCCTGCGCCCACGCGCTCGCGCACGCGGCCTCCGGCGTGCCGGCATGCCGGCGCTTGACGCCGATCTGCGTGCGCGGGCTCACCACGGCCTCCAGCGCACGCACCATCCGCTCCCGCGGACGTCGGCGATCACGCGCCCGCACGCCGACAGGGCAGGGAACGAACCCGGCCCGGAATGAGGCGGCAGCGTTCCGGTGGATTGCTCGGACGCGGCGGGCAGAATGCGCAAGTCGCCCGAAGCAGGCGTCGAATCGCACCCAGGTGGGCCGCCGGAGGGGAGCAGATGATCGAGACCCATCACGCGACCCCGCGCAGGCGCGCCTCGGACGCCGCCCCGGTGCGCGCCTGCGCGTCCAGCGCCGCCAGCGTCTCGGAGGCGCGGTGCAGCACGTACACCCCGACCGGCCGACCCGCCCGGATCTCATCGACCCGGTCGGAGGCCCCGAAGAGCCGGCTCGACAGGGGGCCGGGCTTGCCGACGCCCGCCGCCACGGCCGCGTCGAACGCGGCGAGGAAGTCGGCGATGGCAGGTGGGAAATCAGCACTCATCCCCGGCATAATTCGGGATACATCCCTAACTGTCAACCGGGATGGAGCGCGCTCGCGTTCCCGAATCGGCTTCGGCATGATCCGGGGCATGTCAAACGCCTTGGCGCGCAACATTCAGGACGTCCTTCGGGAGAAGAACATCACGCCCTACGCCGCGGCCAAGGGTGCGGGGCTGGGCGGCTCCTACGTGCGTGACATCCTGCGCGGGAACTCCAAGTCGCCCAAGACCGAGCAGCTCATGGCGCTGGCGGCGTTCCTGGAAGTGCCGCTGGAGCGGCTCACCAGCGGCGCGCCCGAATTACGTGTCCCGGCGCGGCTCTCGGCGCGGGGGCGGGCCGACCGGCTGCCCGTGCGCCACGTGGTGCAGGCCGGCGCGTGGATCGAGGAGGACGACCAGCCGCAGGCCCCGCGCCTCGGTCCGCCGATCATCTCCGACCCCGCATGGGCGGCCGAGCAGTGGCTCGAGGAGGTGCGCGGCGACTCCATGGACCGCATCGCCCCCGAGGGCGCGGTGGTGCAGGTCGCCGACTGGGCCGATCTCGGCATCGAGCCCCGGCACGGGCAGGTGGTGGTCGTGCAGCGCGTCCGCGCGCAGGGCGCGCTGCGGGAGCGCTCCATCAAGGTGGTGCGCATCAGCGGCGACCGCATCGAGCTGTGGCCCGACTCCACGAACCCGCGCTGGCAGACGCCGCTCGTGCTTGCGCTCGACGGCGCCGATGAGGACGACATCGAAGTGATGCTTGCCGGGCTGGTGATCTGGGTGCATCGTCCCATGGGGACGCGACGGGACACGTGAGCCGCGACGTCCGTTGGGGCGACGATGACGGACAACACTGCAGGCAAGGCGTTCACCGGCGGCTTCATGGGCTGCCTCGGCGTGCTCGCCGCGATCGTCGCCGTCGTGCTGATGGCGATGGTCTTCAGCGCCTCCCGATCGTCGCGCACGGCGACGCCCAGCCTGCCGCTGTACGTCAAGCCGGTCGCGCCCGTCGATCATGGCCCGAGCGTCTGGACGCAGGGCATGAATGGCGTCGACGACATCGAGTTCACCGCCACGGTCGATCGCGGCGCAGGCTACGTGCGCATCAGCTGCGCGCGCGGCCGCGTCGAGAACGTGATGTTCGAAGCCGTGCCGGCGATGGGCGACCAGTCGGGCGAAGGCGCCGTGACGATCGCATCGTCCGCCCCCGGCCTGGGGATGATGGCCGTCGTCATCGGGCATGGCGGCATCTGGAACGTGCGCACGGACGCCGAGCAACGCGAGGCGGGCCGGATCATCCTGACTTCGCCGCGCGTCTCGGTGCAGAAGGCGGGCGGCGGCGCCGCTTCGTTCTCGACAGCCGGCCTCGCGCCGTTGCGCGACGAAGTCCGCCGCCACTGCGGCGTGTGATGCTCATCGCCGCTCTCGCTGCAGCCATCGTGCTCGCCGATCCCTTCGTCATCGACGGCGACACCATCGGCGACGCCGCCACCGGCGCGCGCTACCGCGTCGCCGGCCTCGATGCTCCCGAGATCTGGAGCGCGCGCTGCCCCGCCGAGCGCAAGGCGGGCGAGGCGGCGAGCGCCGCGGCCCAGCGGCTCATCGTGCGCGCCCGCGCTGTCGAAGCGACCCCCACGGGCGCCATGAGCGGGCGCCGCGTCGTCGCGACGATCCGCATCGACGGCCGGGACTTCGCAGCGACGATGATCGGGACGGGCAGGGCCCGTGTCTGGCGTCACGGTCAGCCGGGATGGTGCGCTGCCCGATAGGGAGTAATCCCGAAATCGTTTGACATTCGGGACGTGTCCCGCAAATCTGGTCTCCACACACCGGGGAGGCCGCCATGAACCGACACGTCGCACACGCCCAGCCCGCCGCCGCGCCGGCGCGTTACCTCCACGGCCAGCCGTGGCTCGGCATCGACCGCACCGTCCGCCGGGCCACCGCCGCCGAGGTCGCGATCATCGTCCCGCACGAGGCCGGCGCGCTGGCGGTCCGGCTGTTCACCCCGCCGGGCGGACCGCCGCAGGGCTACGCGGGCGGCGAAGAGATCTTCGGCGAGCCGCTCGCCCGCTTCGCCAACCTTGCGGCCTTCGGGGTCGCGGCCCGCCTCATCGGCCGCGACACGCTGGCGATCTTCCGCGCGGCGGACTCGCGCGCGCTTCGTCACGACGACAGCGTCATTGCCTGGGAGGGCGGCTACGCGCCCACGCTGCGCATCGCCAATGAACTGCGCGAGGCGGTCGCCGCCGCGGTCTACGCGACGCTCTGCCCGCCGGCGCCCGCCGCCGCGCCCGTCGACCTGCGCCGCGCCGACATGCGCAGCATCGAAGGGGGCCGCCGCTGATGCCGCTGCCCGCATCCTTCGCACCCCCCATCGCCGTCACGCAGGCATGGATCATGGGCGCGCTGTCGCTCATCGCGCTCGCGTGGTGCGCGTGGCGCTTCCTCGACGCGCTGCATCGCCATCGCGCAGCGGCGCGCGCGATCGCCGCCGATCCGTACCCGACACCCGTCGCCGTGCTCGCCGCCGCAGAGCGACGCACCTACGTCGCTCGCGCGACAGACGGAGCGCCGCTGGTCCTGCGCGGGGAGGGCGAGTGCATCATCGCTATCGACGCCGCCGTCGCCGGCCGCGTTGTCGGCAACACCCTTGAGATCGTCGAGCCGCCCGAAGCCACACCCGCCGCTCTGCGCGGGCCGCTCGCCGCCGCTGCACACGACAACGTCGTGCGCCTGCACGCGGGCGTCCTCGCGCCCATCGCCGGCTCGCTTGATGTGCAGGCGGTCGACATCGAAGCGCTGCGCGCCGCCGCAGACGGCGCGCAGCCATGACGCTCGCGCTCATCATCGTCGCCACACTCTGCGCACTCAACGCGGTCGGTGTCTTCGTCGTCTGGTGGTGTCGCACGGCGAATGATCGCCGCGCGCGCCGCGAGACGCAGATGCTGCAGCGCTATCTCGACGAAGGCCGCGCATGAGCCAGCGCGCCGACGCCTTCCTGCAGTTCGCGACCGCCGCCGGCGCCGCTCTCATGGGCGCCGCCGCGCGCACCGTGCTCGCCGCCACCTCGCCGCTGCAGGATCTGCAGCGCGAGGCGATGCTGCTCGACATGACGCTCCCGCCACCGGGCCCCGTCACCATCGAGACCGTCGACGCCGTGCGCGCGCGCGCCGCCCTCGTGGCCGCGCACGCCTTCCGCGTCGCCGAGGAGGTCGCCGCGCGCGACCGCCACGTTCCGCTTCAACCACAGGAGACCGACCATGCCTGACACCGCATCGATGACACCCGACTCCGCGTGCGCTCTCGAGCGCGCGCGCGCCGCGCTGCTGAAGGGCCGCGTGCGCATCATCGATCCCGATCGCATCGCCGACGACAGCATGTCGGTCATGCTGCTCAACGACGCCGCCGTCATCGTCGACGAGACCACCGGCCTGCGCATGGGCCTGAACGCGGCGCAGGCCGAGACCATCGCGCAGGCGCTCGCCGCATGCGCCGTCCAGCTGCGCGCGCAGGCGCGCCGCCGTGAGGCCGCCCAGGCGCGCGGCGACGCGCTCTACCTGCAGCTCTGATCACCGCACACCGCCACGCCACACCCGAGGGGAACCCACATGTCATCCGCCGCCATCGAAGCCGAACGTGTCGCACGTGTCGGCAAGCCCACGTCCGGCAAGCCCGCCTCCGGCGTCATCGCTGTCGCGCCCGGCTCCATCGTCATGGCCGAGCCGTCCGCGCTCTTCGTCGACACACGCAACGCGCGCGCCGACCGCGATCCCGCGGACGTGGACACGCTCGCCGCCACCATCATGCACGCCGGCGTGCTGCAGCCGTTGCTCGGCTACGCTGCGAGCGGCGACACGATCGCCATCACGGACGGCGCGCGCCGACTCTGCGCGATCAACCGCCTCGTGCAGCGCGGCGCGTGGAGCGGACTCGTGCCCGTGCGTCTCCACGACGCCGACGAGGCCGAGTATGTGGCGATCACCGCCAACACCCAGCGCGTGCAGCTCACCGCCGCCGCCGAGGCCCGTGCGTTCGCGAAGTTGCTTGACGTGGACACCGCAGGCCTGCAGGCGCGCGACGACGCGATTGACGCGGGCGTGACGCGCGCCGACGCCGTGAAGGAGATCGCCCGCGCGTTCGGCGTCGAGACGCGCCACGTGGAGCAGCGCCTCACGCTGGCCGCCCTGCATCCGCCGATCCTCGACGCGCTCGACGACGGCGCCATCGATCTCGACATCGCCAAGGCCTACGCCCGCGCCGAGGTCGAGGTGCAGGCGACGGTGTGGGATGCGCACGGCGCGGCCGCGAACGACTGGACGATCAAGAACGCCCTGGCGAAGACCGCGCTCGCCGCGACGGACGCGATCGCGCGCTTCGTCGGCGAGGCCGCCTACATCGCCGCCGGCGGGGTGGTGCGGCGCGACTTCTTCGCCGACGCCGACGACGGCTCATGGGCCGACCGCAAGCTCGCCGAGAAGCTCGCCGGCGCGAAGCTCGCCGACGAGAAGGCGCGGCTGGAGGCCGAGGGCTGGAGCTTCGTCGAGACGCTGAAGAGCGAACCGTCGCAGCACATGTGGCCGCGCGCGAACGCGAAGAAGCGCGTGGCGACGGACGCTGAAGCTGCCGACCTCGCCGACATCGCAGCGCAGCAGAAGGCGATCGAAGCGCAGGAGGAGGCGATCTACAACGAGGCCGGCCGCGACGCAGGCCTCACGCCCGAGCAGAAGGCGATCATCGACGCGAACGAACGCACCGTCGCCGCTCTCGACCGCCGCGCCGATGCGCTCGCCGAGGCGCTCTGGATCTGGGACGACAAGATCAAGGCGAAGGCCGGCGCGCTCGCCTTCATCGACGACGACGGGGCGCTGCGCATCTGGCGCGGCGTGACGAAGTACACGCGCCCGAACTACATGGGCGGCGGGCAGGCGGCGACGAAGGACAAGGGCGCGGCGAAGGCCGCGAAGCCTGCGGAGCCCGAGATCGCGCGCGACACGCGCTATGCGATCACGACGCAGGCGAGCATCATCCTCGGCCGCGCCATCGCCGCCGATCCGCGCTCGGGCCTCGCGCTTGTCGCCGCCGATCTCGCGCGCCAGACGCTGGCGATGGGCGACTATCACGAGGAGATCGTCATCGAAGCGCGCAGATGCGAGATGACGCCGCCGTTCACGCTCGCGAGCGACGATGACTGGTCCGCACAGCGCGCCGCATGGACGGATCAGGTGAGGAAGCACCTGAAGAAGCCGGGCGCGCTCGAGGCCGAGCTGCTGACGTGGACGCCGGATGCACTGGCCAAGCTCATCGCCCACTGCGTCGGCGGCAAGATCGACGGCACCTACACGAGCCACGGCGAAGCGGCCCCCGACGATCTGGCGCCGCTCGCCGCCTTCGGCCGCGCACTCAACGTCGACCCCGGCTTCCACTGGACGCCGTCGCTCGACGTGATGAAGGGCTTCAGCGAGGCGGCGCTCCGCAAGGCCTGCGCCGAGATCGGCGTCGAGGCGCCCGCCACCGCATCGAAGGCCTCGCTCGCCGCCATCGTCGCCGACCGCGCCGCCGCGGTGAAGTGGACGCCGCCGATCGTGCGCGCCATCTGCGGCGCCTCGTGGACGAAGCTCGAGGTCGCGAAGCAGCCGAAGAAGCGCGGCCGGCCGTCGAAGGCCGATCTCGCGGCGCGCGCGGCGGCCGAGCCGATCACCGCGAAGAACGCACCCGTCATCGGCGGCGACGCCGTGTCGCTGACGTCGCCGCTCACGCCCGCCGCGAAGACCACGAAGAAGGCCGGCGCGAAGAAGACGGCGAAACCGAAGCAGAAGGTCGCACGCAAGAGCGCGGTGAAGGCTGCCGCATGAACGCCGACTTCGATCCGATGGAGGTCTGCAAGCCGATCTGCGCCGCTGCAGGCGCGGCGCTCTACGAGTGGGAGACATGGTCGCGCGCCAACCCGCACGACGACGCGACGGGCGCGCTGCTGCAGCAGACGATCCACTGTGCGTTCCTCGCGGTCGCCGCCGGCATCGTGCCGACGCTGCGCATGGGCGCCGACGAGGCCACCATTTGCCGCGCCCTACACGCCGAAGCGCGACACGCGATCGAGCACGCACTCATCGCCGCCCGCGCGCGCCCGCCGACCATCGGGAGCGCGTGACGATGATCACCGAAGCCGCGACTCCCGATCTCACGCGTCTCGACCTCACGCCCGTCCAGGCGCGCACCCTGCGCTACCTGCAGCGCCAGATCGACACGACGGGCATCTGCCCGTCCTACGACGACATCGCCGCAGCCCTCGGGTGGCGGTCGCGGTCGTCGGCGATGCGGCGCATCGAGGAGCTGGAGGCGCGCGGCTTCGTGCGGCGGATACCCGGCCGCAAGCGCGCGGTCACGATCGTGCGCCGCGTATCCGATCCCGACGCATGCGGGATCTGCCCGCGCTGCGGCGCGGCGATGCGGGAGGGGATGCGCCCGTGACGCCCGAGGCCGTCACCGCCGCGCGGGTGCGCGAGATCTTCGAGGGCGCGCTGCGCGTGTCGCACGCCGCCCTCGCGCGCCGGCTCGGCATGCGCAGGACGCACCTCGCGACGGAAGGCGACCTCGGCCGCATCGCCTTCGCGCTCACGCCCACGCGCCGGCGCGTCTACACCGAGGCCGCCGTGATCGCCTGGCTCGCCCGCCGCGACGCTCCGCCGCCGCCCGTGGAGAAGGCCCCGCCGCGGCCGCCGAAGCGGCGATCGCGCGCGGTCGCGGACGCCGGCGTCATCGACTTCCAGGCCAAGCTCGCCGCCCGTCGCGCGGCCGGCGCCTGAGAGCGCGCCTGAGCACCCATCGCTTGACTCGCAGCCCCGCCGGCCTCACGGCGCCGCCAGCGACCGGAGGGGATCTGTCATGAGCGTCTACAAGCGCGGCGGCGTGTGGTGGTGCAAGTTCATGATCGCCGCCACCGTGGAACGCCGGTCCACCGGCGTGGCGAGCGACCGCCCGAAGCGTGAGGCCGAGAAGGCCGAGCGCGCGTTGCGCACGACGATCGAGACGACCGCGCGTCGCCGCGCCGCCCGCGCCTACACGCTGTCGGAGGCCTGCGCGCTGTGGCTCGCAGGACGCGGCGCGATGCTTGGCGAGGCGCGCAGGGAGCAGGAGGCGTCGCTGCTGCGCACGGCCGCGCTCTTCGACGGCGACCCGGCCATCGCCGACATCGACGCCGCCGCCGTCGAGGCCGCGCTCATCGCCCGGCGCGCGCAGACCTATGGCAAGAAGACACCGAAGGCGGTGAGCGAATCCCGCGTGATCCGCGACACGCTCGCGCCGCTGCGCCGCGTGCTGAACTACATGCAGGAGACCCACAAGGCCGAGATCCAGCGCATCGCGTGGGGCAAGCTCACCACCGGCCAGCCGAAGGGCCGCGGCCGCACGCTGCGCGCCGACCAGGAGGCGGCGTTCTGGGACGCGCTGCGCGCCGACTATCGCGACTTCGCCGAGTTCGCGATGCTCGCCATGCAGCGGCGCTCGCAGCTGCTGTGCGCGTGGACGGCGTGGGATGAGACGACGTCGACGCTGCAGGTGAAGCGCCTGAAGAAGAAGCCCGGCGCGGCGGTGGAGTACCGCAAGGTGCATCTGGGCGCGCGCGCCGCCGAGCTCATCGAGGCGCAGCGCGGCCGTCACCCGGTGATGATCTGGACGTACGAGGTGCAGGGCTGGGCCGTCGACCCGGACACCGGATTGAAAATCCGGGTGTCGACGGGCGAGCGCCGGCCGATCACCGCTGAAGGCCTGAAGCAGATCTGGCGGCGCAAGGCGATGCGCGAGGCCGCGCCCGGCTTCCGCGTGCACGATCTGCGGCACCATGGCGCGACGGCGCTCGTGAGCGAGACCGGCAGCCTGGCGCTGGCGCGCGATCGCCTGGATCACTCATCGATCACGGTGACCTCGGACTACTACGCGCACGTGCTCGATGACGACGCCCGCTACGCCGCGACCGCTGTGGAGACCGCGATCCGCCGCCGCCCGGAGCCCCGCAGCGCGCCCATGGATTCGGAAACTGGGCACAAAACTGGGCACAGTGCGCGGCCGAAGGCGAAGAAAACTGGCTGAAGCCCTTGGGGGCCATGGTGCCGCTTAGGTGACTCGAACACCTGACCCCCGCATTACGAATGCGGTGCTCTACCGGCTGAGCTAAAGCGGCGCCGCCCGTCCAGATCACGTCTGGCGAGAGCGGCGGTTCTAGCGGGGGTCGCGGGCGCCTGCAAGGCGCCGCTGCTATCCGGGTGCTGCTACTCGGCCGCTTCTTCCCGGTATCCGCCTTCGTTCGCGGTCCAGGCGGACTGGTCTCCGGCGGAGGCGCCGCGCAGGGCGGCCGGCAGGGCCAGCACCGAGCCTGCGCCCACGTCGCGTCCGCCGCGCTCCATGCGCGGGTGGATGAGCTGGCCGGCGTCGCCGAACATGTAGACGAGGCGCGCCCAGTCGGTGTCGTCGTAGAGGAAGGCCGGTCCCTCGGGGTCAAGGTCTGTCCAGTCCGCCTCGCGCGGTGCGACGGAGGCCTGCGCCAGCCAGCGACGTGCGCCCTCGTCGTCGTTGCGGCCTTTGCAGACGCCGGCGAACAGGTTGCAGATCCGCGACGACGGGTTCTCGCGATAGGCCTGCTCAAGATTGTCCCACGCGCCCTGCCAGTTGAGCTGCTGCATGGCGATCTCGGCGGCGATGATCCGGCTTTCGCGGTGATCGGGCTTCAGTTCGACGAGACCCATCATGCGACGCTGGCGATCGGCCGGCGGCTCGTCGGACTTGATGTCGCGATAGGCATGCGCGATGGCCGGGTGCGGCGCGGTCTCCCACGCCTCCTCCAGCACAGCCTGCGCCTTCCAGGCCTTGCCTTCCATCACCAGCAGGCGCGCGGCGATTGCAGCGGCCGGTGCAAATCCCGGCGCGAGGCGCACGGCGCGCTGCGCCATCTCGGACGCCTTTTCCGGCTGACGTTCGCGTTCGAATTTGTGAGCGGCGGCGCTGAGCAAGACGGAACGACGTCGGCTGGCGGCCTTCGGTTCGACGAGCTTGCGCTTTTCGCCTTCTTCCAGCGTTTCGATCGCACCTTCCCATGCGCCGGCCTGCACCTGCAGTTCGAACAGGGTCGTGAACGGCCATGTGGCGGATTTCGAGAGGCGCAGCGCGGCTTCGGCGTGCGACATGGCGCTGATGCGGTCGCCGCGCTTGAGCGCCGCCTGCAGCAGGCCCTTGCGGCCGAGGATCTCGGTGTCCTCGTTCTGCAGCATGCCGGAGTAGGCGCGTTCTGCGGCAGGCACATCGCCCGCGACTTCCGCCGCGCGGGCTTCGAGCAGCTTCGCGAGACGCGGTTCTTCAACGAGTTCGGCGGCTTTTTCCGCGTGCTTGCGGGCTTCGTCGAACTCGCCGGCCTCTGCGGCGATGAGCCCGAGAGCGAGCGATTCCTGGCCCTTCTTGCGCTTGGTGATGAGATTGGCGCGCCCGATCCGTCCGGGCGCGTCGATCAGAACCATCAGAAAGCGCAGCACCGGCAGCAGCACCGCGAAGAACAACGTCACCGCGATGACCGCGAAGAGCGCACTCGTCTTGATGGTGGTGCCGAACCACTCGATCTCCACGCGGCCCGGAGAGGTCGCCGCCTGGAACGTGAAGAGCGCGGCGATGACCGCGACGATGAGAAGGGCGGCGACGCGGATCATGAGGAGCGGCCTCGCGAGAGTTCGGCGCGGATCGCGGCGAGCCGCGCGTCGATTTCCAGGCGCGCGCGTGCGCGCTGGATCCAAGGCCCTGCGACCTGCGCGGCGGGGCCGGTGAGACGGGAAAGTTCGGCGACCGCGCCGGCGATGTCGTCGCTGGCGAGGCGGCCGCTGGCGCGCTCGACCATGCCGACGGGCGTATCGCCTTCGCCGGTGCGCTGGATCGTCACGAACTGCGCTAGGAACGCCTGCACGCGGCCCCAGAAGCCGGCGCCGGAAGCGCTGATGCGCGCGGCGCGCACCACGTCGTCTTCCATCGCCGCGAACTGTTCCTTGAGTTCCTGCCGCGAAGGCGCGCCCGCCCGCGCAAGCGGCGCAAGCGCTACGATGTTCGGGTCGCCCGGGAGAATGGTTTCGAGCGTCGCGAACGCCTGCTCGAACGGACCCGATGCGCGCGCGGCTTCAGATGCGGCGGCGACCGCGAAGGCCGCACGCGCCGCGATGGCTGCGGATTCCGACTGCGCGCGGATGGTGTCGGTGTCCGCTTGCAGGCGCTGCACCTGCGCGGCGATGGCGGCGAAATCCGCGTCGCCGACGCGCGTCTTGAGGCCGTCGACGGTGTCCTGCAGCGCGATGATGCGACCGGTGAGGGCCGCGCCGTCCGTGCCGCCGGTGGCGGTCTCGACGGCAGTGAACTTCGATTCAAGCTGGCGCAGCCGCGCATCGACCGGACCAAGGCCCGCCGCGCCGTCCGCCACGCCTTGCTTGCCGGGGCCGATGCTGTCGAGCGCCGGGCCGAACACGGCCGAACGCGACGCGATGGCCCCCATCCCCGCGCCGGCGAAGGCCGCCACGACCGACAGGGTGATCGCCGTACCGATGCCCACGCCGTTTTCGCTGACCGAAACGGCACGCCGCGACCGCTTGCGGTCCGCCGGCTCCCATTCGGCGTCGATCGGCTCATCGCGACCGCGTTCTGCCTGATCGCTTGCGCTCATAGTCACCCCTGCAGTTGCCCGGTCGACGCGATTTCCCGCCGATTCGGCTTGCTTCCATTATAGGTGTTCGCCGGCTGCGAAGCTTAAATTTCCACAGGAACTGTGGGCACAAGGGCCAGAAGAGCATTCTCGCGTGGCTCTTGGGCCGCAACGACTGTACGCCATTCGCGCGCGCTCGCGGCGGTCGCCACGGCGTCGCTCAGACACAGCGCCGTGATTCGGTCCAGGCGCGCTTGCGGTTTCGCGCAGCGGGCGAACGTCTGGGCGGCGCGCGCGCTGTGAAACAGAACTGCGTCGATCGTGGGCGGATCGGCGGCGAGCGCTGCTTCGACGTCGGGCGGCAGCGCTTCGACCGCGACGGCGCTGTAAAAGGTGCGGCGTTCCACCGTGAAGCCCCGCGCTTCCAGCGCGCCCTTGAGGTCGCCTGCGAGGTCCGCGCCTGCCGCGTGCAGCAGTGACCCGCCGTCCCGTCGCGCCGAAGATGCCACGAAATCCGCAAGCGCGACGACATCGCCGCCCGCCACGCGCACGTCCGTGAATCCTTCCGCACGCGCCGCCTCGCCGGTGGCGTCGCCGACGCAGTAGGCGGGTAGGGCCCGATCGGGCGCCACGCGTGCAAACGCCGCCACGCCATTGGCGCTGGTGAACAGCAGGGCCTGTAACCCGGCGATGTCCGTATTTGCGGCGACCGGTTCTATCGTCAGCATCGGCGCGACAAGGGGATCGTGCCCCATCGCGGCGAGCCGCGCCGCGGTTTCCGAGGCGCCCGATTCCGCGCGGGTGACGAGCACGCGCGCCATGGCGGCTAGTCGCGCACGATCTTGTCGCCCGCTTCCGCGCGGATCGACCGGCCGAGACGATCACCCAGCGTGATTGCGGCGCCAAGCAGATCGGCCGTGCGCGGGATTGTCTCGGAGCGCCGCCAGCACAGCGCGCCATCGGCGGTCAATGCTTCGCCGAGAAACTCAAGACCGCTGTCGCTGAGCTTTGCGTGCGCGGCGATCGGCGTGCGGCAGGAACCGTCAAGTGCAGCGAGGAACGCCCGTTCCGCCGCGGTCTCGATCGCGCCGGCCGCATCCTCAAGCGCTTCGAGAATGCCGCGCATTTCCACATCGTCCGCGCGCGCCGTGACCGCGAGTGCGCCTTGTCCTGCCGCCGGCGGCATCGCGACGGGATCGACGAGGCTGGCGACGCGGTCCGCGAGGCCAAGGCGCTCAAGTCCGGAGAGCGCGAGGAATGTCGCGTCGAATTCGCCCTCCTCGATCTTGCGCAGGCGCGTTTCGACGTTGCCGCGCAGTGTTTTCACGACGAGGTCGGGTCGCGCGTGCAGCAGCTGCGCCTGACGGCGCAGGCTCGCCGTGCCGACAACCGAGCCGGCGGGCAGGTCCGCGAGCGTCCTCGCCTTGAGGCAGATGAAGGCGTCGCGCGGATCGGCGCGCTCGGGGACGCAGGCGAGCACGATGCCGGTCGGCAGACGCGTCGGCAGATCCTTCAGCGAGTGCACCGCCATGTCGATGCGGTGATCGAGCAGCGCCTCGTCGAGCTCCCTGGTGAAAAGCCCCTTGCCGCCAGCCTCGATGAGACGGCGGTCGGTGATCTTGTCTCCAGTGGTCATCACCGGAAACAGCGGCACGCGGTGGTCCTGTTCGTTCGGCTCAAGCTTCAGCGCCTCAGCCACGCGCGATTGTACGCGGCGGGTCTGCGTCATCGAGAGCGGCGAAGAACGCGCGCCTATGCGGTAAATGCGTGTCATGACTTGGCGTGAACCTGAATTCGCGCCAGCTATCGGGCGCACATGCCAGTGAAGCAACCCCTCTTACCCGCAGCGACGGTTCTCGGCATCGAGACGAGCTGCGACGAAACCGCCGCGGCGGTCGTGCGCCTGGCTGGCGGCCGGGCGGAGGTGCTGTCGGACGTCGTCTGGACGCAGATCGAGGAGCATGCGCCCTATGGCGGCGTGGTGCCTGAAATCGCCGCGCGGTCGCACGTGGAAAAGCTCGATACGGTGATCGCGTCGGCGACGGCGCAGGCGGGGATCGGCTTCGGCGATCTCGACGCGGTGGCCGCCACGGCGGGGCCGGGCCTGATCGGCGGGGTGATGGTCGGCCTGATGGCCGGCAAGGCGATCGCGCTGGCGCGCGGTCTGCCGCTGGTCGCCATCAACCACCTCGAGGGGCATGCGCTGTCGCCGCGCCTCGCGGCGGACCTGCCGTTTCCCTATGTGCTGTTGCTGGCCTCGGGCGGGCATTGCCAGTTTCTGGCGGTTGAGGGGCTGGGGAAGTACCAGCGTTTGGGCTCCACTGTCGACGACGCGGCCGGGGAGGCGTTCGACAAGGCGGCCAAGGTCCTCGGCCTTGGGTTTCCCGGCGGGCCGGCGGTGGAGCGGGCGGCGCGGACGGGCGATCCCGCGCGGTTTCCGCTGCCGCGGTCTTTCCTCGGTCGGCCGGGCTGCGATCTCTCCTTCGCCGGACTGAAGACAGCCGTGCTGCGGACGGCGCAGGCGATGCCGATCGTGACCGATCAGGATCGAGCCGATCTGGCGGCGAGCTTCCAGGCGGCGGTGGTCGATGTGATCGCGGATCGGGCGGGGAACGCGCTGTCGATGGCGGGTCCAGGGACTGAACGCCTCGTGGTGGCGGGCGGCGTGGCGGCCAACGGCCCACTTAGGGCGCGGCTGGAGGCGCTGGCGGCTGAACGGGACGTTGATTTTTTTGCGCCGCCCCTGCGCTACTGCACCGACAACGCCGCCATGATAGCGCTCGCGGGGGCCGAACGGCTGGCGGCGGGACTGGTCGATGGGCTGGACGCGCCGGCCCGGGCGCGCTGGCCGCTGGACGCTGCGGCCGCGGCGGAGCGGCCCGTCCACATCCCTGGCCGGAAGGGCGCCAAGGCCTAGAATCAGAAAGGGCGGGCAGCCCTATCGCTGCCCGCCCCATCCTCACGTTCCCTGGTCGTGCGTCGCGGGGCCTATCAGGCCATCACGAACGCGGCCATTTGCAGGAGCGGCGTGGCCGCAGCCGCAAAGACCACGGCGGCGACGATGATCGCCAGCGCACGAAGGGTCTTCGGGTTCAAATCCTGGCTCATGGTGAAGCCTCCTCTATTTGCTGCATGTGCGAACGTCAGCAGCGTGGCGGGTTATGACGCATCGTCAAATATTACGAAAGGGGGTAAAAAGTGTGGCAGTTATGTGAAAATGCATGTTGTGAGGCAATTACAGTTGCGACTTTAGGGGTTTTTGGCCCAGGTATACGCAAATTTGGTCATTTCGCATTTGCAGCAAATGATTCTGTATTCAGCCGATCAAACTGCGGATGACTTCGATGGCGGGCAGTACGACGAAGCTGCCGGCGGCGACAACGATCAGCAGGTTGCCGAACTGGTGGAAGTAGGCTGCTGCGTAACGGGCGGTCATGTCAGGTCTCCTGGAAAGGGGGTGGGGAGGGGGCGGTCAGGCGATGATCGCGCCGGCCGCTTGAAGGAGTGGCAGCATGGCCGCGGCGACCGCGAGGACGCCAATCACCAACGCGCTGAGCCGCAACGGCGTCGGCAGGTTCGATGGGGTCGGGTTCATGGCTTCGTCTCCAGGGCGGCGTCATCGCCGTGACCCCTATATGGCACGAAGCTATTCAGCAATCAATGAATAAAAACGATTTGATTCAATTTTTCCCTCAGGCGTCGACGCGCGCCTTGGGCGACACCGCGTTCCGCGCCTCCGGGCGGGCGTAGAGGCCGTTGAGGAGCAGGTCGAGCACGCCGGCGAGCTCGCGTTCGAGCTTGGGCAGCGTCAGCTGGCTGAAGAGTTGTGGAATCGAGAACTTCACTGTCGCGGACTGGAGCATTTCGGCGATGAACTCGTAGTCGCCGCTCGTGAACAGCCCCTCGTCGGCGCCTTCCTCGAGCAGTGCGGAAAGGAACACGCGATCATGGGCGAGTTGCTCGTTGGAGAACATCGGCCGTTCCCGGCCCAGCACCTCGGCCACTTCCAGGATCTTGGCGTTCTCGTGGAAGAGAATGTAGTTGTCCCGCATACGCTTGAAGAAGATCTCGCGCAGGCGCTCATCCGGCTTCATGTCCTTGCGGCGCGCGAGTGCGGCGCTTTCCAGCTGGATCTCGGAGTAGTGCCGGCGCGCCATGGCTTCGGCGATGTCGATCTTGGCCTCGAAGAAGCGATAGATGTTGCCGGGCGACATCCCGCAATCGGCGGCGATTTC